>CAIPFS010000512.1 GCA_903864375.1 uncultured Verrucomicrobiota bacterium | reverse complement strand
GTTCGAGGACATCGGCCTGAAATCGAAGGGCGGCAATCCGGTCGGACTGACCCAATCCGGGGCGGTTCAGGATGGTTTTGAGTTCCGCATACGCCCGCTGCGGCTGCCGGGTGTTGACCAGAGCGGCAATATACGCCAGGGAAGCCCGGGTGTATTGGGGGTCCAATTCCCGGGCGCGGCTGAACAGGGCGGTGGCAGCCTGCATGCAGGGGGGAACAGAGCGCATGAGATCCCGCCCCATGTTGATGAGGGTGTCGGGCTCTTCAATGGGGCCATAGCGGAAATACACGGCCGTGGGGTTGAGCGCCCCGAGCGGTTGCCGCACTTTTTCACCGACCGACCGGCCAGCCTTCAGATCCGCGTTCGCCAGGAGATTCACCGCTGCCGAGGCATTGGCGGGATCGAATTGTCCGGCGATCTCAAACAAATGCCGGGCGGGGTCAAAGAGCTTCACCTGTTGAAGTCCCACCCCCTCAATGTTGGCGGATCGGGAAAGAATCTGGGCAGCGGTTCGGGCGGTGATGCTGTCCACGGTGGCATCGTGGGTGGATTCCTTGAACCGGTTCCAGCGCTGGTCCCAATCGCTCACGATGGCCGGGGCATTCGTGGGTGAAACAAACACGCCACTCCCGGCATCCGCCGGTGCCGGGCGGGCATGGAACGCCAGGCCGACGGGTTCAAGCTGAAGCCCCTCCGTCAGGAAATCCATCTGGGCCGTGATGAGATAAGCCCTGTCTGCCAGCACTGCCCGTTGCCAGGCGCCGAAAAAGATACCGGCAATGTTGGTTCGTGTCTCCGCCAGCACCTGAAATTCTGGCCAATCCCCGGCACCCACCTGTCGGGCCAGCCGCCGACGGTAGCCGATTTCCGGCATCGCCTCGGTCTGAATGAACAGGTTCGGATGAGGTCCCCGGGCGGAGCGGTCGACGGCCAGCAGCAGTTGGCGCAACAGAGGGTCTTCACAAAGAATCAGGGCCCCTTCGGCTGGCAGTTTTTCCTGAAAGCCCAGAGCCAGTTGCTGGAGGTACGGTTGGTTCTCGACCCGGATGGCCTTCCAATTCTGACCGATGAGGAACACCAGCGTGACCATCGGCAGCGCGACAGCGACGGCCCAACCGGCCTGGGCGAGTCGTGCCAGCAGGGGGGGAAGCTGTTCCCATTTTCGCGCCGGGACAAAGCCACCGATCAGGATGAAATACCCGCTGAAATAGGCTGCCAGGAGGGCGGCACAGAAGTGAAAGGTCAGGAGCGGTGCAGCAGTGCCTCCCGATCCGGGATCGAGGTAGACCAACTGCCGGGGACCAAACTTCAGGTCCATGGCCATGCCGATGCCCGCCGCCAGGCCGGACAGCTGCAAGACCGTGACCATGCCCACGCTGGCCCAACGTTCCATCCGCGGGCGTTTGGAGGGGTCCCATCGAATGCCGAGCATCACCAGGGGCAGCAGATTGATCAGTGCCAGGAGGAGAATGCGTCCCCTGGGCATGCCCAACAGCATCGACTTCTGATAGATCAGGTGTTCATAGAGGCTCTCACTCCAGGGAACCCAGGTTCCGGTTTGCAAAAAGCCGATCAGGGGAGCGAGGAGGTAAAGGCTGAGACCACCGGCCCCAAAACCGATGAAACGGAGGAGGAAGGCTGAAGTGAGCCCGTTCCAGCCCCGAATCCAGAGCAACGCGATGCCAAAGAAGGGGGCGAATCCGTAAAACGCCCAGTTGTCGCCCAGGCCCACTCCATAAACCAGGGCAAATTGCGTCAGCCAACGGTCCTGCCGGTCGATCCGGTATTCCGCGAGGCATCGGAGACACCAGGCGAAGAGGAGGAGGTCCCAGACCTCACCCGTTTGAGCCGTGGCGTGTTCCCAAAAGGTCCGTTGGAGCCCCACCAGCGCGACAGCGAGCAAGGGGGGAGCCCATGCCCATCGTCCGAGGGGATGAAGGTCGTTTCCGGACAGGCGCAACCGTTCCTCCCGGGTTCGGTCCCGGGGTAAAATCAGTGCGCATCGAGCCAGGAGGGCGAGCACGGCAGTTCCGAGCACCGCCGCGAGGCCGTTGAGCGCCTGGGGCAGGATGGACATGGGCAGGAAACGAAACAGCCAGACGACTAGGGCAAAGGCGGGTCGCTGATAGGGCCATGCCCCGTCCAGACCTCCCACCTGACCGATGACCGGGGCGGAGGGCAGGCTCATCCACGGGTGATGCGTGATGAGATAAAGCCCGAGAAAAGGGCTGGCCAGAAGCCAGGGCAAAAACCTTTTGGGGAACGTCCGCCGATGCGGAACGGCTGTTTCCATAGATTGAATGCGGGGAAGGTGCGGAGGCGGTGGACGGTAGGCAACGGAAATTCGGTGTCCGGTCCCGGGCAAAAAATGTTTCCTCTGCCGCCGTCTTGTTCGATGCTTCCCTCTCTCGCTGGATATGTACTCAGGCACCTACACCGCAATTGTCACCCCGTTTCGCGACGGTCGAATCGATGAACCCGCCCTGGAACGACTCGTCGAGAATCAGGTCGCCGGTGGGGTGGATGGACTGGTTCCGGTCGGGACGACCGGAGAATCCCCCACGGTCGATTTCGATGAACACCTGCGGATCATCGAGTTGACCGTCCGATTTGCCCGCGGCCGGGTGAAGGTGATCGGGGGGACGGGTGCCAATTCGACCCGTGAGGCCATTGAACTGACCCAACGGGCTGCGGAGCTGGGGGTCGATGCGTCTCTTCAAGTGGTGCCGTATTACAATCGACCGACACAGGAGGGGCTCTTTCAGCATTACTCTGCCATTGCCGCAGCGACGAAGCTGCCGATGCTGCTGTACAGTGTTCCCGGACGGAGCGGCGTTGAAATCGGCGTGGAAACCGCGCGACGCCTGGCCCAAGCCTGCCCGACGATTGTGGGCATCAAGGAAGCGGGTGGAAGCGCCGACCGTGTGACCCAACTGCGCGCCGCCTGCGGTCCCGATTTTCAAATCATCAGCGGTGACGACGTCCTGACCGTTCCGTTCATGGCACTCGGCGCCGTCGGTGTCATCAGCGTGGCCTCCAACGTGGTACCTGGAGAGGTGGTGCGCCTGGTTCGGGCGGCGGCTTCGGGAGATTTCGCATTGGCGCGAGACCTCCATTACCGGCTGGTGCCGTTGTTCCGGGCCCTGTTTCTTGAAAGCAATCCGGCCCCCTGCAAGGCCGCCCTCGCCCTTCTGGGGGTGATGGATGAAGAGTTGAGGCTGCCGCTCGTCCCCGTCACTGCGACGACACGCGAGGCTCTTCGCACGGCGCTCACCGGCCTTGGAGTCATTGGATCATGAACACCACACGCATCATCATTCACGGTTCCCGGGGTCAAATGGGTCAGGCTCTGCTCCGGGGGGCGGCGCGCAACCCGGGACTCGAGGTCGTGGCCACCGTGGACGTGGGCGACTCCCTTTCCGCGGTCATCGCCGGGGCGGATGTGGTCATTGATTTCAGCGCCCATGAAGCCTCGGTGGGTGTGGCCGAAACCTGTGTCACGGCTGGAAAAGCGCTGGTTCTGGGTACCACCGGGCACCTGCCGGAAGAAAAGCGCCTCCTGCAGGCGATCATCGCCCCCATTCCGGTGGTCTGGTCGTCCAATTACTCCACCGGGGTCAACACCCTGTTCTGGCTGACCCGGCGGGTCGCCGAGATTCTTGGTCCGGGCTTCGACCTGGAGGTCGTCGAGATGCATCACCGGCTCAAGCGCGATGCCCCGAGCGGAACGGCCACCACCCTTCTAGAGATTTTGGGGGAGGTTCGACAGGTGGAGTTGGAAAAGGAGCTGCGCCATGGCCGCGTGGGAGTTCCCGGGCCCCGAACCCCGGGCGAGATCGGCATCCATGCCTTGCGGGGCGGGGATGTGGTGGGCGATCACACCGTGATTTTCGCCGGAATGGGAGAGCGGGTCGAACTCAGCCACAAGGCATCGAGCCGTTCCACCTTTGCGGAGGGGGCGTTGCGTGCGGCCCAATGGGTCGTTGGACGCCCCGCCGGGCGTTATGATATGCAGAATGTCCTCGGACTTCGATAACATCGCACCGACGGCAAACGGGGTGGTGATCGCCCTGGGGGCGAACCTGGGCCATCCCATTGAGCAACTGCGCGCGGCGGTCCTCCGGGTGGCAGGAATTTGCAGCGGCCCCATCCAGTGTTCCTCGGTCTGGGAAACCGTGCCCGTGGATTGTCCGCCCGGTTCGCCCCGGTTTGCCAATGCGATCGTCTGTGCCACAGCTCCGGCAGGGGTTTCGCCCATCGAATGGCTGGACCAATTTCAAGCCTGGGAACGCGAGGCCGGACGTGGTCCCAAGCGGGTTCACAATGAGGCGCGCCCCCTTGATTTGGATATCATCGCCTGGGGACGGCAGATTTGGGACACTCCCCGCCTGGTGCTTCCCCATCCGCGTGCTCATCTCCGCCGGTTCGTTCTCGAACCATTGGCTGAGCTCCTTCCCCACTGGGTGTTGCCCGGTCAGACGGCATCGGTGGCTGAACTGCTGCGGATGCTCCCGCCGGAACCGGCTTTCCGGAGATGGTTGACCGCCACGGAACTTCAAAGGGGACCGTCGGAGGCCACGGAGAACGGTTTTGAATCAAAACCGGATATTTCCAGCCATTGAACCCCTTCCAGCCGGACTGATTATTCCACAAAAGCGTTGCCTCACTTGGCAAGGATATGGCTAAGTCGACCTCTTGCAATCGTTGAGGTCTCAGGGGAGGGCTCGGCGGGAAGGCAAGACTCGATGACGCGACGTCGGTTACGGATTTTCTACTCAGGGACCGTTCAAGGAGTGGGCTTTCGGTACCAGGTTCAGCGAGTGGCGGCTGGGTATGAGGTGACCGGATTTATCCGCAACTTGCCCGAAGGGCGGGTCGAGATGGTCGCTGAGGGAGACGAGACGGAATTAAAAGCCTTTGGGGTGGCGATTCGCGAGTCCGGCGTTGGGTCGCTAATTCGAAATGAGACGGAATTGTGGTCCGAGGCCAGCGGGGAGTTCCGCGGTTTTGGGATCACCCAGTGATACGATGAGATACGCGGTGATTGCAGATATCCACGCCAATCTGGATGCCTTCCAGGTGGTGCTGGAAGACATTCAACAGCAAAAGTGCACCCATGTGGTCTGCCTGGGTGACGTGGTCGGCTATGGTGCCGACCCCAAGGCCTGCCTCGACATCGTCCGGTCCATGAATATTCCGACCGTCAAGGGCAACCACGACGAGTACATCGGCCTGGACGAAGACCCGGAGGGATTCAACGATGCCGCTGCGGAAGCAGTTGCCTGGTCGCGAGCCCAATTGACGCCGGACGACCGAAAATGGCTTCGCGAACTGCGCTACCTTCGATTGGTCGGTAATTTTTCGATTGTCCACGCCACTCTGGATGCCCCCCAGCGGTGGGGTTACGTCTTCGACAAGCTCGAGGCGGCCGCCAGTTTCACCTACCAGAATACGCAGGTCTGTTTCTTTGGTCATACCCACAATCCTCTCGCGTTCATTCGCGACTCCACGGTGAGGGGAGGGACCTACGAAAAGCTCAAGGTCGAGCCAGGCCGCCGATATTTCATCAATGTCGGCAGCGTTGGACAGCCGCGGGACAGAAACCCCAAGGCTGCCTACGTTGTGTATGATTTGCCGACGCAATCCATTGAGTTGCGCCGACTCAGCTACGACATCCCCAATCAGCAGCGCAAGATTCGGGCGGCCGGCCTTCCTGAGCGGCTCGCTGAACGTCTTTCCTCGGGACAATAGTCCGGAGGTCGATCCACCATCGGTTTTCAAAAGCCATGGCTGAATGGATCCCAGTCCTACCTGCCCCCGGACTGCCTATCGCCTCGACTGTCGCCCCGTGAAGATTCTGGTTCTCAAGCCGAGCTCGCTGGGGGACGTGGTCCAGTCGTTGCCGGTGGCCCGGTTGCTTCGACAGCATCTTCCCCAAGCCCAGATTCATTGGTGGCTCAACCGGGAACTGGTGCCGCTACTCGAAGGCGATCCGGACATTGATGCGGTCATCCCCTTCGATCGACGTCGTTGGGCGACGCCGTCGGGATGGCCCGAAGCGTTTGCAACCCTCCAGCGCGCCCGTCGCGAGCGGTACGATTGGGTCATTGATCTCCAGGCCCTTGCCCGAAGTGCGGTGTTTGGATGGCTGACGGATGGTTCCTACACCATTGGGCTGGAAGATTACCGGGAAGGGGCACCCCTCTTCTACGATCGGTCGGTCCCCCGTCCCTCCCCCCATGCTCATGCCGTGGATTGGTATCTCGCCGTCTTGCGGGAGATGGGGATTCCGGTTCATTCGAATTTTGAATGGCTTTCGGTTCGTCCCGATGCCCAGACCATCGTCGATGAGGTCTGGCCGGCTGAGGGCAGCCGATGGGTGGCTCTGCAACCGGGTGCGCGCTGGTTGAACAAGCGCTGGCCGGTGGATTCGTTCGCCGAACTTGCCGTGGGGCTGCTGCGGTCCCGACCCGATATCCGGGTGGCGGTGCTGGGGGGAGCCGGCGACCGGGCTCTGGGCGATGAGATTTGTAAACGGGCGGGTTCGCGCGCCCTGAATCTGGCCGGTCGATTGACCCTTCCCACCATGGTCGCCTGGGTTCGGAGATGTGCCCTGATGGTGACCAACGACACCGGCCCCATGCATGTGGCTGCGGCATTACGGGTTCCCATGGTGGCCGTTTTTGGTCCCACCGATCCGGCACACACCGGCCCCTACGGCCAGTTGAATTCCGTGCTGCGACTGGAACTCGCGTGCAGCCCCTGCCAGACACCGACCTGCCATTTTCAGGAACCGATGGCCTGCCTTCGCCGCCTGCCCGTGTCGGTGGTTCTGGAAGCGGCCTGTCGACGGTTGAATTCCAACTAATCCTGCCCGGTCCGGCCTCCACGATTTGATCATCGCGGGACGAACCTCCTTTTGGGAAGTCCGGGTGTTCGCCCGAAGAGATGCAGCAGGCGGGTCATTCAACCGTCGGGATTGATCCGCCGGATCTGCCCCTCCTGAACCTTCCACCGGGTCAGGTCGGAGGTCAGATCCCGGGGCCAGTTTTCCTCGGTGCAGGTCATGAAGACCTGACCGCCGGCACCCCGGGCGCGGTCCAGCAAGGGAAGGAAGCCGGCACGGCGGTTGGCATCCAGCTCGCCCATGACGTCGTCAATCAACAGGAGTGGCGGAGCCCCGTGAACCTCGGTCAGGTGCTCGGCCTGGGCCATCTTCAACGCGAGGGCCAGGGTCCGCTTCTGCCCCTCACTGCTGTAATGGGCGGCGGAACGTCCGTTGATCAGCAGCTGGATGTCGTCGCGATGCGGACCGACCACCGTTGTGCGAAGGGCGCGTTCGCGCGCGCGGCTTGCCGCCAGGACAACGTGGAAGTCGCCATCCACCTGGGGATCGTATTCCCAATGAAGCTCATCCCGTTGTTCCGCTATCCGGTGAAAGGCCACCTGGACCTTGGGGGCAATCCGGGGAGCCAGGGCACGCCGTTCCCTCATCAACTCCTGACCCGCCTCCACCAGCTGCTGCGAGAATCCGGCCAGCTGGTCCTCGTCCATGCGGGGTTGTTTGAGGAGGGCATTGCGGGACCGCAATGCCTGGGTGTAACGCAGCAGCGTTTCCAGATAGCCCGGGGAGGTCTGGGCCAGCAACAAATCGAGGAATCGCCGGCGGATGCGTGCCGTTCCCTTGATGAGTGCCAGGTCCTCGGTACAAAAGACCACGGCGCGAAGGGTGCCCCAATAGTCGGCAAGACGTTTGACGGGGGTTCCGTTCCGGCTTAACCGGCGTTCGCTGGCCGACCAATACAACTTCACCTCGCTGGTGGTGGCCCCAACGATGGTAGCCCCTACAAAATAGCCCTTTGCCTCCTGGCGGACCATCTGGGCACTTCCCACACCGCGAAAGGATCGAAGGGTGGCGATCAGGTAGATGGCCTCCAGAAGATTGGTTTTCCCCTGCGCATTGCCACCCAGCAGCAAATGAAAGCCCGGAAGGAATTCCACCTCCAGGCGTGGATAATTCCGGAAATCACGGAGGCGCAGATGAACCAAATGCACGGAATGACTCTGCCCCTCCGCCGCCCCGGTGGAAAGGCCCATGGCGTCTTGTCTCTGGAAGGTCCCCTGATACAATGGGTTCGATGAGTTCCTTCACCCTGCCGATTCTCGAGCTGCAAGGATTGAGAGTCACGCTGAACCGATTGGTCTATCAGCGGCTCACACCCGAGCAATCCCCGGGGAAACCGCATGGATTCGTCTATTTCCTCAGCATCCACAACGACAGCCACGTGACGGTGACCATCAAGGGCCGGAAATGGATCGTGGCGCATGAGGACGGCACCACCCTGGTGGTGGAGGGGGATGGCGTGGTGGGAGAGTGTCCTGAACTCGCTCCGGGGGAACAATTTAGCTACAATAGCCGTCATGCGATTGGAACTCCATCCGCCGAGGTGGAAGGAGCCTTTTGGGGCACGGATTCGGAGCAACGGCGGGTCTTCGTTCGCATCCCCCGGTTTCAATTGGTGGTACCGCCTTCAGATGAGGTTTCCTGACTGTCCGCGAGAGAATTGCAGAAAACGTTGTCAAAATGTTTGACCGACGCGCCTTCTATTGATAACTCTTCCAGCCCTTTTTGTTGGGAACTGATGAAGACCTTTTTGCCGAAAGTCGATGTGCAGCGTAGGAAGTGGCGCGTGATTGACGCCCAGAACGCTGTGTTGGGCCGCCTGGCCGTCCAGGTTGCCAATGCCTTGCGTGGCAAGGACAAGCCGTCCTTCACTGCGCACC
>CAIPFS010000511.1 GCA_903864375.1 uncultured Verrucomicrobiota bacterium | reverse complement strand
GAGGTCACGCCGATCCATGCCCAGTCTGCAGGTTCAGAGACCGTTCCCGTGGAGGTTTCAGTGACCAGCGCACCCCATCTGCCGGCATCGGAACCGGAGGAAAGTCCAGCAACCTCGTCGTTATGGAACTGGCACCTTCAAAATACCGTGGTGGTTCAAAGCCACGGACGCTTTCC
Organism: uncultured Verrucomicrobiota bacterium; assembly: GCA_903864375.1. Taxonomy (GTDB): domain Bacteria; phylum Verrucomicrobiota; class Verrucomicrobiia; order Limisphaerales; family UBA9464; genus CAILNN01. The sequence goes on along the minus strand of CAIPFS010000511.1, from coordinate 1,773 downwards.
CGCCCTCTATTCGGGTGATCAAAGCCTGACGAGCACCAGTGAAACGAAACAGACGGTTTCGTTCGATGTTTTTGCCGGACTCCGGCTTTGGTCTGGCGCTGAAGTTCATGCGGACGTTCAGGTCTGGCAGGGGTTTGGACTCAGCCACACCTACGGCGTCGCGGGCTTTCCCAATAACGAAGCCTTTAAAGGAGGCTCCGAGCTTCCCGGTGTCACCTTGGCTCATCTGTTGATCCAGCAGGTTATTGGCCTTGGCGGCGGCACCGAAGACATCCTGGACAGCCAGCTTCAACTGGCCAAAAAGGTGGACGCCCATCGACTGACCATTGTGGCAGGCAAAATAAGCGCGAAGGACCTTTTCGACGGAAACTCTTTCGCCAATGACGGACGCACCCAATTCATGAACTGGGCGCTGGTCTCGGCGGGTGCCTGGGACTTTCCGGCGGATTCCCTCGGATACATGCCCGGGTTGACCGCCGATCTGCACTGGGACCATTGGTCCTGGCGGTACGGAGTTTTTCAGGTTCCCCGGGTGGCCAATGGCCTGGCGTCCGACCCGCATGTCCTCGAAGCGTGGGGCATGGTGACCGAAGTGGAGCGCCGCTGGTCCTCGGGCGCGGTGCGTCTGCTGTTGTATGCGAATCGTGCGAACATGCGGAGATTTGACGAAATAACCGACCCGTCGACTCCCGCCGATCCCAATGACCCTCGAAGGTACCACGTCAAGCCAGGTCTCGGCCTCAACATCGAGCAAAAGATCACCGAAACCGTGGGAGTCTTTTCACGGGTCAGCTGGAATCATGGCGAAACCGAGTCGTGGACCTACACCGACATCGACAAAACCCCATCATTGGGTGTGAGTGTTCAAGGGAAGCTTTGGAGCCGTCCCAACGACACCTTCGGGTTGGCGGGGGTGCTTGACGGACTGTCGGGTGGTCACCGCGGGTACCTGGCGGGCGGAGGGATGGGCATCACCATCGGCGATGGGGCTCTGCGTTACGGGACCGAGGCCATTTTAGAAACCTATTACGACGCTCAAATCTGGAAAACCCTCCGCCTGTCGCTGGATTATTCCTTCATCCAGAATCCAGGATATAATCAGGATCGTGGACCCGTTTCCGTGTTCGCGGGCCGGGTTCATTGGGAGTACTAGACCGGGTTTACAAAAGGTTCTAAAGGGGTGGCACGCCGTTGTCCTGCGGATCGAAGGGATCCCGGGTCCAAACCACCGGCTCCCCCCGGACAAATGAGCTGAACCAGGGTTCCGGCATCGAGCCAAACTCCCGTTCCTCGCCGTTCCAGGGGAGCCAGAGAGTCCGGGCGTGGAGCGCATGACAGGGGAGCATCAACTGCAACCGCTGCTCCGGGGTCAGTTGACGGCAGATAAACGCCAGGTAAAGGCCTTCATCCGCTCCATAGATTTTGTCACCCACCAACGGAAATCCGGCATGTTGAAAATGGATGCGAATTTGATGTTTCCGCCCGGTGTCCAGACGGACTCGAAGCACTGAGAAGGCTCCCTCCGGTCGTGTAAACCGATGCATCAGCCACCATCGGGTGCGGGCGCTGACTCCACCGGGAACCACGGCATCGCGGATGGCCACTCGACTGCCGACGGCCGGCCCCAGCGGGGCATCGATCACTCCCTCGTCCTCGGAAACGTGACCATGGACGATGGCCCAATATTCCTTTGAGACCAGTCCCGCCTCCCATGACCGTCGGAGTTCGAGGGCTGCGGCATCGGTCTTTCCAAAAACCATCACGCCACTGGTT
>CAIPFS010000510.1 GCA_903864375.1 uncultured Verrucomicrobiota bacterium | reverse complement strand
GTTCAGCCAGGTCACCCAAGGTCGATGGCTCGATCTTTGGTATCATTTCGCCATCATGTTCGAAGCCCTGTTCATCCTGACCACGCTCGACGCCGGCACCCGTGTGGGACGGTATCTCCTGCAGGATTTCATCGGGCAGTTGTGGAAGCCGTTGGGAGACACCCGGTCCGTCTGGGCCGGGGGAATTGCCAGTCTGCTCGTCGTGGCCGGATGGGGCGGCGTTCTCATCACGGGCCTGCTGAATCCGGACGGGGGCACCAAGGCCCTCTGGCCCATTTTTGGCATCGCCAATCAGTTGCTGGCTGCCATCGCCCTGTGCCTCGCGGTCACCATTCTCTTGAAACAGGGGTTAAAGCGCCGTCGATCCGGGGAGACGGGTCATGGACCGGCCCTCGCCTGGGTGGCGGCGGTGCCGCTGACGGTCCTTTTGGTCATCACGTTTACCGCCGGCATCCAGAAAATCTTCCATCCCTCACCCAAAATTGGGTTTGCGGCCCTCGCAAAAGTCCAGGCGACCCGGATCGCCGAATTGGAAAAAGCCGCCTCCGAGGCCCCGGGAGGAATCGCTCCTCCGGCTGTGGCCAAAGGACTTCGTGCGGCGCACACCGCCCTGTGGAATGCCCAATTTGATCTGACCATCACCGCTGTTTTCCTTGGTTTTGCCGCACTTCTCACGGCCCTATCCGCCATGGAATGGGTGAAATTGCTTTTCGGAAACAAACTCGCGGAAGTGAGGGAGGAACCCCCCGTCTGGCTGACCCTGGCCCCCCCGTCGACGGCACCCGTCGGCACCATCGCAGGAGCAGCCGCCATCGCCTGGGCCCTTCTCCGGCATTGGTCGGGCAGCACGGAGGTGGAACGCGCCCAGGCCGACATCGCCCGCGGGCGCGTCCACAGCATGGCGGAACGCCTTTTGATTGATACGCCCGAGGTTCGAACTGCCGTCGAACATCAGCAGGCCTCGGCCGCCTACAAACTGGCCACCGAGCGACGCTCGAACGGGTCCACTCCATGCTGCTAACCTGGAAACGGTGTGAAAATCGGCCTGTTTGGTGGTTCCTTCGACCCGGTTCACTGCGGCCACCTCCTGGTGGCCCAGGCCGCGATGGAAGAGCTCGGGTTGGACCAGATCCTCTTCATTCCCGCCGCCCAATCTCCATTCAAGGCGGGTTTCAACCCGACATCCCCCCGGGTCCGACTTCGACTCCTGCGATTGGCGCTTGCCGGACGTCCGGCTTTTCAAGTGGAACCGATGGAACTGGAGCGGGGCGGCATCAGCTACACGATGGACACCATCGACCATCTGCGCCGCCAGAACCCCGAGGCGGAGTTGCTCTGGTTGATCGGGGCCGATCACGTGGCCACGCTGCCCCTCTGGCGGGATTCCGCACGATTGGCCACGCAGGTGGAATTTGTCGTCATCCCCCGCCCCGGCGTCGAGAAGGGGGAACCCCCGGATGGCTTTCGCCTCCATTGGCTGCGGGGATGGCCGCTCGGGATTTCGTCCTCTCTGATTCGTGAGCGGGCGGCACAGGGCAAGTCCCTGAACCAGATGGTTCCTGATGCCGTGGCCGCAGCGATTTTGAGCGAGAATCTGTACACCAACTCTTGAACCCGCGACCGGGGTCCTGCGGACGGCCCATGGGCTGAGCCCGCCTCACGCCGTAGCGCAGACATTCCTGTCTGCCGTGTCGCCGACTTTCAAGTCGGCTGAGCCGTAGCCCGTCCTCTAACGTCTCGATTTACTGGGCGGCCCGGCAGGTTTGGAAACCTGCGAAACACCAGCACCCCACCGAGAGTGCTCAAGGTCCAGCTGGATAGAATGGGCGATGGAATGGATCGCGCTTGTGGATCGGACCGCCCCAAAGGGGCAGAATAAGATAGCCCAGGGCAACGCCTTGGGGACGCGTTCCAATAATTTTCCAAGCCCCGAAGGGACGAAAACCGCGCTCGGCCGTCGTCCCAGCGAACGCGAAATGTCTCTCCAGGCGCAGGATAAATAGACCATCCAGTGTTGTCGCAATTTCGCCCCTTCAGGGCTCAAAACATTTTTGGATATCCCACCCGG
>CAIPFS010000509.1 GCA_903864375.1 uncultured Verrucomicrobiota bacterium | reverse complement strand
CGGCTGAAGCTCAATTCCAGGACCTCGCTGAGGGTGCGGACCAGGAGGGTCTTTCCCAGACCAGGAACGCCTTCGAGCAACACATGGCCTCCCGCCAGGATGGCGACGAGGGTCCCTTCGACGATGGCATCCTGCCCGACCATCACCCGCCCGATCTCGGCCCGGACGGTGGAGTAGACTTCCCGAAACGACGCAATCTGTTCCTCGATGGTCATAGGCAGTTGGCTGTGACGTTAGGCCTGACCAAGGGAATGGCCAATGGCAAAAAGTTCATTGCGTTGGTGCCTGGGTTTGAACTGCCGCGGCGGGGCTGTCGCCCGATCACGCGGCGACACCGACCAGCCTTTCCCCGGGATGCCCACTCCCGATCGATTAGCGCCGTCTGACGAACGGCGGCTACGACCTGCAGGCGTTGGCCGCCACCGAGGCACCTACTGAACGGGAGAGGTGGTTATCCCTGCAATGATTGGGGACTTGCAGGAGCGCATCCCTCCGTTGGATGTCCCTCCTAAGAAGGGACTTGCGTCCAGAGGGACGACCCGGCGTTGCATTCAATTCCCGAGGCCCCGGATTCGATCAGGGCTGTCCCATGAGGTGATCCAGCACCAGTTGGTCCAGGTCCTGATAGTTGCGGTCGGCAATCAGGGCGTTGGCGGTCGCCTCGGGGAAGGTCCGTGCCTTTTCCACCAGCCGGTCAAAGGTGCGGCGCGAGTTCTCCAGATGCTTGAGCCAGTGCTCCGGCTTGGTGGTCCGGAAGGGGTGGACGTCAAAACAGACAAATTCCCCCTGACTGCCGTACCCATTTCGCTCGAGGACGCGAACCTGATTGAAGGCGACCCGGAGATTGGCGGACCCGAACGGTTTGTCCTGGTCGAATTTCAATCCGTTCTGGTCATTCAAGTGCAGTGACCAGAGCTTGTTGAAGCTCATGGCGAAATCGATTTCATCAGCGGGATCGAGGCCGGCAAGGATGGCATGGGCCGACTCAATCAGACAGCCGACACGCTGCGGGTCGCGGGTCAACTGGGCGAGGGCCAGCGCATGGCCGATCGTCGGCAGATAGGCATGGTCCATCGGCTCGTTGGGCTTGGGCTCGATGGCCAGCCGGATGCCCGGGTTGTGTGCCAGCATCGCGTCGCAGGCCTGCACCAAGAGTTCCACCGACCGGCGTCCACTCTTTGATTCCCGGAGATAGGTTCCCTCCCGGGCCAGCCACAGCACCAGGAGGTTGGTCCCCATGACCCCGGCTATATCGATGGCCTGCTTGGATCGGTCGATGGCCGCCTGGCGATGGGCCGGATCGTTGCTCGTATAACCGCCATCAATGGTGGTGGGATGAAACCAGAGCCGCGGAGCCACCATTTCGGCGACGATGCCCTCGCCATCCAACCGCTTCTTTAATTCACCCGCCTCCTTCAGAACCTGAGCGGCCGACTTCTCTTCGATTCCCGGGACGATGTCGTCGTCATGAAACATCATGGCCTCAAATCCAAGGGCTTTGAGGGCGGAAAGCTTCCAGTCGAACGTCTGGGCAGGTCGGGTGGTCGGACCGTAGGGGTCCTGGCCCTCGCTAAAATTCCAGGGGCCGGTGCAAAAGCGGTACTTGGGGGCGGGCATAGTTTTCAACAGTGAGAATGCAGGAACCCGCCCGCGCTTCGCAAGCGCCGAAGCTTGAGCTCCGGCGTCAGCACCTCTCCCACCGCCCAGGGACACGGACGGGTCACTTCAATCGGTCGGGATTCAGCCCCTGCAAATCCTCCGGCAGGAAGAGGCCATCCTTCCGGATCACCTCGCCGTCAAACGTCACCGTCCCCCCACCCCACTCCGGCCGCTGGATGAGCACCATGTCCCAATGAACCGCCGACCGGTTGCCATTGTCGCAATCCTCATAGGCCTGACCCGGGGTGAAGTGCAGGGAACCGGCGATTTTTTCATCAAACAGGATGTCGCACATCGGGTTGAGGATGTAGGGATTGAAACCCAGGCTGAACTCTCCGATGAACCGGGCACCATCATCGGTATCGAGGATTTCGTTCAACCGCTTGTCGTTCGAACTGGTCGCCTTGACGATACGGCCCTTGCTGAATTCCAAACGCACATTTTCAAACTTGGTACCCGAGTAGAGGGTGGGGGTGTTGAAGGAGATATAGCCCTCGACGGAGTCGCGAATCGGGCAGGAAAAGACTTCGCCATCGGGAATGTTGCGAAGCCCCTCGCAAGGACGAGCCCCGATGCCCTGGATGCTGAAGGAGAGGTCGGTTCCGGGCGAGGCCAGATGGACGCGATCGGCTGCCTTCATGCGGGCGACCAGGGGCTCCATTGCCACAGCCATCCGGGCATAGTCCATCGTGCAGACATCAAAGTAAAAATCCTCGAATGCCTCCGTGCTCATATTGGCCGCCTGGGCCATGCTGGGAGTCGGCCATCGAAGGACACACCACTTGGTGTCGTTGACCCGGTAGTCGAGCAGAGGCCGCAGCGTCCGGGCATATAATTGCTGGCGATCGCTGGGCACGTCAGAGCCTTCACTCGAGTTGTGCGCGCCGCGGATGGCGATGTAGGCCTGCATTTGTTGCATCCGGTGCAGTTCAATGGACTTCACCAGTTCAGCATGGGCGGGAGTGGTGGCCCGCTGGACTTCCCTTGAAATACGGGAGTGCCGCATTTCGAGGATGGGAACCCCTTCGGCGGCCCGGACCGCCCGGATCAGGGAAATTCCCATTTCATCGGGAACATCGGTCAGCTCGATCAGAATGTTTTCTCCCGGGCGGAGGGCACAGGAGTATTGAACCAGGAGGCGGGCCAGCTTTTCGAATCGGGTGTCGTTCATGGAAAGGAAGGGAGTCTTCTTCAGGGAAAGAATGGTTGAGGCGGTCGATTTGTCACGGCGGTCCAGGTCGCGCTGCTTCGGCACGACGCCAGTTGCGTTCCCGTTTGCGTGCCTCGGCCCGGAGGAGGCTTTCGGCAGACCAACCGCGGCTCTCGCACAGTTGTGCCAGGCGAAAGAGCTCGCCGGCCACCTCGGTTTCAGAGTCCGGCCCGGAAATCACCGGGGCCGCAGCAATCGGGTCCAAAGCCGCCTTGCGGGCTTTTTTGGACAATTTCTGTGCATACATCAGTGCCGGCAGGCGGCGCGGAATGCCGTCCAGCGCCGACTTCCGTTCGTGTTTGGACCCGGCCTTTTCCGCCCGTTTGATCTTCTCCCAATTGGCCCAGACTTCGCCGATGCCAGTGACCGAGGTGGTGCCGAAAACATGCGGATGCCGACGAATCAGTTTCTCCACCAGCAGGCGGCAAACGACATCAAAATCGAAGACACCCCTCTCGGCGGCCAACTGCGCGTGAAAGATCACCTGCAGCAACAGGTCACCCAACTCTTCGCTCATTTCCTGATCGTCCCCGGCATCGATGGCATCGAGCAGTTCGTAGACCTCCTCCACGGCATGCCAGCGAAGGGATTGATGGTCCTGTTCCCGATCCCACGGACATCCGTCTGGCGCCCGCAAGGCCGCCATCACTTCCCGAAGTTGCTCGATCCAGGGGGACTGGGGGTTGGGTGG
>CAIPFS010000508.1 GCA_903864375.1 uncultured Verrucomicrobiota bacterium | reverse complement strand
TTGAATTCCTGCCCCTTGTAAACCAGTTTGTACGGTTCACCCATCTCTCCGAGTTTCTCGTCAGAAATGAGGCACTTTTCGAGGGTGTACGGTTTGGGCTTCTTGGCGTCTTTGGCATCCTTGGTCGCATCCTCAGCCCTGGACGTCAGGGAGGCGGCCATGGCCAGCAGACCAGCTAACAACAGAATCTTGTTCATAAAATATCTTGGGACATGAATTCAACGAATCCATCCACCCTCTTGGACGGTTCATGGGCCGCGGCTGTTCAAACCGATTCCCACAGACCGATCCGGCTTGTTTGCCCTGTTGGGACTATTTGGCCGTGAGCTGGGTGATATACTTCGCAGGGTTCTTGTCGAAGTCCTTCTTGCAGTCCTTACAGCAAAGTTTCACTTCCTGACCTTCGTACACGAACACGCAGTTTTCACCCATGGCCCCGAGTTTGTCCCCGGACACCACGCAGGTGGTCAGCGGATACGGCTTGGCACCGGAGGTGGAAGCGGTGGAGGTGGTGGAGGTCGCGCAACCGGCACCAAGGGCGACGGCGAGCGCAAGAGCGGCAAGAAGGGATGGTTTTTTCATGTGGGGAGGCGGATGAACCTCAAAAGAAATAAATGGAATGGCCTGAATGGCAACTGGAATTGTCGCGGTCTATTCCGCCCGTGGCGGAGGTAGCGCCCGGAACTCCAGCAAGGCGCCCGGGATCCGGGTCCTACTTGACCCCATCGCTCACCACGACTCCCGAAACGACGGTCCCGGTACAATGGCTGGTGTATTCGAACGGATCGCCATCGAACAGGGCCAGGTCGGCATCCTTGCCGGGTGCCAGGCTTCCCACGTGATCCGCAACACCCAGAATCCGGGCGGGGCTGATCGTGATGGCTGCCAGGGCCTGTTCGAAGGTCAATCCATTGGCTGCCGCCAGGGCCGCTTCAAAAAGAACCACCCGTGTCTTGGGCACGTAGGCCTCGTAGCCGCTCTGAAGAGCGAACAAAATTCCCGCCGACTGCAATCGGGCCGCCGTTCCCATGCTGGCGTTTTCAAGATCGGCGCTCGGGCGGGCCATGGTGGGATGAAGGATCACCGGAAAACCGCTCTCCCGGATTTCCTTCAACACCAGCGGTGCGTCGGCCACGCCATCCAGAATGATCTTCAGGCCAAACTCGCGGGCGAGCCGGAGGACGGAGAGGATGTCCTGGTGCCGTTGCACCGTGAAGAGCATCGGTTGCCGACCTTCCAGCGCCCGGACCAGGGCCTCCAGATGCAGGTCCCGGGCGGGCCGTTTTTCAGGATCGGTCTTCGCCAGCTTTTTCTGGTAGTCCGCCGCCTTGACCAGTTCGGCCCGCAACAGGGCAATCGACTTGGCAATGGTTGCCGGAGCCTTGTCCTTGGCGGAGCTGAGCGAATCCGGACCGAGGGTGCAGGCAAAGGTGGCCTCGGGAACAAGCAGGGCCTGGTCGAGATTCTGCGGCCAGGTCTTGATCACCAGGGTCTGACCCGAAATCAAAGCGCCCGGCCCGTGACCGGTATGAAGCGTGGTCACACCCAGGTTGCGGACCCAATCCACCAACGGATCGAGGGAATTGTAGCTGTCCACCGCCCGCAGCTCCGGCTGGAGCGGACCGGTCTTGTCCAGTTGGTCCTGGTCCTGTTTTTGATTGAGGATGCCGGAAACCCCCACCGTGGAATGGGCGTCCACCAGACCCGGCGTGACCACCCGGGCCGTCAGTAATTTGTATCCGACCGGCACGGGGGTCGTGGCGGCCGGACCGACCATCTCGATCTGACTCCCGTGGATCAGCACGATTCCGTCGGTAATCGGCGGCCCGGTCAGCGTGTAGACGGTCTGACCCCGAACCGCCACCTGGGCCTCGGCCAGGGGGAGAACCACGACACTCAACGCCACACCCACCGCCAGCCAACGCGCCATCGAAATCATTGGTCGCCTCCGTTTCCAAAGCAGCAGAGTGTCGCCGCACGGGGATTCCCCGCACCGTAGCCGCCGGTCGCCAGCAGGGCATCCGTCGGATCGCTCCGGTCAAAGACCCGTGTCCCCTCGATCCAGGTTTCCTCCACATGGGTGTAAACACTCAATGGGTCCCCCGAGAGAATTAGAAAATCAGCATCTTTGCCCGCTTCGAGCGTTCCCACCCGGTCCTCCACGTCCAGCATCTTCGCACCCGCTGAGGTCACCGCCCGCAGCGCACCCTCCCGCGTCATGCCGGAGCGGACGGCAACCGCTGCCGAGCGAAGGAACAGGCGCGAATCGGTGACGGGATCGTCGGTATGGAAGCCGACCAGAACCCCGGCCTGTTCCAGGACGCCGGCGGTTTTCCAATCCATGTCCCGGGCCTCCAGTTTACCACCCGGACTGTCCACCACGATCACGGAACAGGGGACCTTCGCCGCCGCGATCTCCCGGGCTACTTTGTACCCTTCGCTGACATGATGAAGCACCAGCCGGAACCCGAATTCCTTCTGCAAACGCAGCACCGTCATGATGTCGTCGTGCCGGTGGGTGTGATGATGGACCAGGCGGTCACCGGTCAGCACCTCCACCAGGGAATCGAGGGCGATGTCCCGGGCTGGGGCCTTGTCGGCATCCGCCCCCGCCTTCGCCAGTTTTTCCCGGTAGACCTGCGCAGCGACAAACTTCTCCCGTACCAGCGCAGCCGCTTTGGCGCGGGTGCCGGGAAACGGAGGATCTCCCTGCGGATTGGTGCCGTTGGCCATCTTGAGCCCGCCGGCGATGCGTCCGGTGGGCGTTCGCATCAGCAAATCGTCGATGGTCCGGCCCTGCCGCAGTTTGAGATAAAGGGTCTGGCCTCCGATCAATGCGCCGGAGCCGGGCATGATGTTGACGGTGGTGATGCCTCCAGCGCGGGCTCGTTGAAGTGCGGGGTCCCGGATGTCCACCGCATCGAGCGCCCGCATCTCGGGATTCAAAGGCCCGGAGCGTTCATTGGAACCCGAGGTGGCCAAGCCGATATGGGAGTGGGTGTCGACCAGACCGGGCATCAGCGTTTTTCCGGTCAGGTCCCGACGTTCGGCGCCGGGCGGAATCACCACCTCATTGGAGGCACCGATCGCCGCGATTTTCCCTCCCTGGACCACCAGAACGCCGTGGTCGATGGCATCGCCGTGGATGGGAATCAGCCGTGCCCCCAGCAAGACCAGCGGACGCTCCTGAGCGTGCGCCAACACGACCGCCCCCAGCAATGAGCACCCCGCCAGGAGGTGGCCACACCAGCGCGCAAGGGAATGCTGCATGCGAAAGAATTGACGGGCGGCCGATCGATTCAAGCCAAATGGCATCGAACGGCACCGAATCGTGATTTGCATCCCGTCGGGAAACGGGCGCAATAGGGCGATGAACCGCCGCGAATTTCTTTCCGGAGCCGCCCTCGCCGCGACCTTTGCCGCCGGTACGGCCCTCCGATCCGCCCCTGCGGGCGAATCGGCAACGAGCCCGGTCGATGCCAGTGGGACTCCGCCCGTGGTGGGACGAAGCACCCGGACCCGGCCATGGAACGAAATCCCCGTCCGCCGATTGACCGCGTCCTCGCCGCGCCAGTTCCGCTGCTTGCAAGTCACGGACCTCCACCAATTCCACACCACCGCCGCCGATGACAACCAGACCTTTGCCGACATCGCCCGATACGTTCACGACTGGCATCCCGACTTGATCTTCGCCACCGGCGACCTCTGGCATGACAATGATCACGGGGAAGGTCCCCGTGGGGTGGACCGGTTGGTGCGGGATTTGGGAGGATTCGGCGTTCCCTGGACCACGATTTGGGGCAATCACGATCGGCTCGACGATTACCAGGCGGGCCATGATGCCCTGGCTGGGGCACCGCATTCGGTGTATGGCGGGGCGTTCA
>CAIPFS010000507.1 GCA_903864375.1 uncultured Verrucomicrobiota bacterium | reverse complement strand
GACGGACCTATCCGATTGTATCGATGGGCTCAACCCGCAACTGTCGGCTGGGAAGCTGCCGGATTTTGCGCGAGGTCTGTATCGGTCAATGCGGCTGCCGGGAAATGCGGTGGGACGCCGCCGCCACTTTGGTTTGGGCCGGGCTTTCAGCCCTTCATTTCCCACGCCTCACCACCTGGGCCGTTGGCCCAGGCTGGAATTGAGACGGGCCGTTGGCCCTCAAGCCTCAAGCCAGAAGAAACATACACGAAGGGGTGGCATGACATTTAAGGTTTTCAAGCTATCGACGGACCTACGGGCCGTTGGCCCTGAGTCCTCCCGCCGAGCCACCCAACAGGCCGCACTCCGCCAAGAGCCCATTTCGATTCTTGCCGCCATTCCCGGGCTCAGAGTTCCCCATTCTGCCAAACGGGTTCGGATGTACGGGACCCTCTTCATTTCGTGCCTTCGTGCCTTCGTGTCTTCGTGTGCGTTAAATGATCTTGGACTCGCACGAAGGCACGAAGCCACGAAGGAGCAGGGGGAGGTGATGGGGTGAAACCACCGGTTTTGTGCTGCTGGAACCGCACTTCTTTTTCGGGGCAATTTTAGCAACTTTCAGGTGCTCCCTTTCTCCCCTCTCATCCAGCGCCAATTTCGGAGGCATCCGAGGGTTGGCGATTCACCGACATTCCGCAGGCATCCCGTCGGCGACCTTGATTTTCCACCCTCAACCATTTAGACATCCGGGTTAAGCCATGAAATCCCATTAGAATGAAACGTCTGTTGAAGTCGTGGGCCTGGAAACTGTTCCCCTACGCGGGTCTTGAGCTGAAAACCCGGAGTGGTTTGTTGTTACAAATCCGGGAACGCGGCGCGTGGGGATGCCTGGAGGAGGTGTTCGTCAGCGGTGCCTATGACCCCTTCTTTCAACACCTTGGTCTGGTGAACGGATGGCTGGATCTCGGCTGCAATGTCGGATTTTTCTCGCTGGGTCTGTTGGATTATTTGCGTGCAACGGGCCGTCCCGGTGCGGAACCCCGGGCGTTACTGGTTGACGCCAATGAGTTGTGCGTTGCCACCGCCCGGCAGGCCGTCGCCCAGAACAACCTGACCCAACGTTGGAGCACCCGGCACGCCGTGGTGGGTCCGCCGGGGGAGACGGTGCGGTTCGCGCAATTTCGCTTTTCCATTCACTCAGGGATTTTTTCGGCTCAACGAGGAGAAAAGACACTGGTGTATCCCACGGTGGATTTGCCGGCACTGATCGGGGGACTTCCCCGGGAAATCGACTTTCTCAAGGTGGATATCGAGGGGGCGGAGCGTTTTGTTTTCGACCTTCCGAAGGGAATGCTGGACCGGTTTCGGTACATCCTGTGCGAATGGCATTCACCTCACTTCAGCGGCCCGGAACTGCGCCGGTGGATCGAACACAACGGGATGGAACTGTTGGTTATGCGTTCCCAGGCAGCCGAGGGATACGACCTGAGCCGGGGTCACTCCTGGGATTCACCCGTGGGTATGGCGCTCTGGCAAAACCCCGGTTGGAAGCCGGTGGGCTGAGGGCCACTGGCCCGGGGGCCATCGGCGTGCAGAAGCGTGTCCGTCCGACCCGGTATGCGTCTCATTCCGGCAGGAACAGGTAAAAGATGCTGCCGCCATCCGGGGAATCCTCCACCCCCATTGTGCCTCCAATGCGAGCCGCTGCCGAACGACAGAACGCGAGTCCGAGTCCGTGGGATTCCGGTCCACGTTGACGCTCCGCCGAACCGGTCACGGATTCCCCAAAGATGGCGGATTTTTCCGCGTCCGACACCCCGGGACCTCCATCCCGGACTTCGAAACGGAATCCCTGCATTCCCTGGAACAACCGCCGCTGCACCGATAGCATGATTCGGCCTCCCTGTGGCGAGAACTTGACGGCGTTGGTCAGTAGATTCAGCAGAATCCGCTCCACAGAACGCACCTTGTCTCCTGCGACCACTCCTTCCGGTGACGGCCCCACCGTCAGCCTGAGGCCGCTCTTTTCGGTCAAGGGACGGATCAGATTGGCGCTGGAACGGAGTATCACGGTGACGCTGACCGGTTTTCCCGTCTCAGGAATCTCCCGGGAATCCACCAGAAGATCCCCAATCAGCGAGGTCAGGGTCTGGCACGACTGCCGGGTCAGTTGAAAATACTCGATTTGTTCCGGCGTGGGATGCGGCAGGGTCATTTCCGTCAATTCCGTCAATGACGCGATGGCTGCCACCGGTGTCCTCAAATCGTGGGCCAGCATCCGGGCCTCCCGATCCCGTTCCCGGTCGGTCCGCTCAATCATGTTCAGGGCATCCACCAGCGCCTCATTGCGGCGGCGCATCCAGATTTCGGTCGATACCATTCCGGAAAGGTCGCGCATGTGGGCCTGGTCCTG
>CAIPFS010000506.1 GCA_903864375.1 uncultured Verrucomicrobiota bacterium | reverse complement strand
CGGGGTGCAGTTCCACCACCTCGCCCCGGACCCGGAACCGGCTGCGCAGGAGTTCATAATCGTTGCGGGAGTACTGCAGCTCGACCAGACGGGACAGCAGCTGGTCCCGGGTGATGGACTGCCCCACGCGCAGGGGGATCACCATCGATTCATAGTCGTCACGGCTGCCGATGCCGTAGATGCAGGATACACTGGCGACCACGATCACATCCCGACGGCCCAGCAGGGAGTTCATGGTGGAGAGGCGCAACCGCTCGATTTCATCGTTAATGGACGAATCTTTTTCGATGAAGGTATCGGTACGCGGGATGTAGGCTTCGGGTTGGTAGTAGTCGAAATAGCTGACAAAGTACTCCACGGCGTTTTCCGGGAAGAAGGCCTTGAATTCGGCGTACAATTGAGCCGCCAGGGTTTTGTTATGGGAGATGACCAGGGTTGGACGATTCACATTCCGGATCACATTCGCCACGGTGAAGGTTTTTCCCGATCCAGTGACGCCGAGGAGAACCTGATGGCGGGCACCCGAATTCAGGCCCGCGGTCAGTTGGGCGATGGCCTGCGGCTGATCTCCGGCAGGGGAATAGGGCGCGGCGAGTTCGAAGGCGGGAGGCATGGGTATGGTCTGTCGGGCGTCCGATGGCAACCGGGCGATGGGGTTCAGGCTCCGGAATGCCGGGCTGCGGAGGCAGCCTTGGCTTCCCACGAAGCCTTTTGGACGGGCAGCTCCCCCGCCAGCCATCGATACAGACGCGAGGCATCGCCCCACCGTCCCATCGACTCGAGGATTTCACCGGCGAGGCGTCCGGCTTTTTCGACAATGGACGGATCCGGGGATTCGCCGGGTTGAAGCCATTTCCCATGGAGCAGATCCAGCAATTGGTTCACCGCCCCCTCGCGAACGTCGCGGGCCTCATTGAGCTCGCCCGCCACAACCAGGCGGACAGCCCACCCTTCGGCGGCGCGGGCCCCGCCGAAGGCCGCCTCGGATCGAACCGAGGAATCAGCGGTCGAAGCGCGGAGGACCTGCCCGTAGAGTTCGATGGCGGTTCCGTAGAAATTGGTCGCCCGGGCCGCCTTCTGCAGGTAGCAGTTGGCCATCCAGCCCATGGCAGCGGAGCTCAGGGGGGAGTTGGTGTAGCTTGCCACCTTTCGAAACGCCTCAAGTGCTTTGTTGTAGGCCGCATCCGGCGATTTGTCGGACGAAGCATCGGGCAGTTTGATTTCATCCGGCGGGCAGCTGAGAAAGAATTCACCGAGGGCAAAGTAGGTCGGGGGCAGCATGGACACCGGCACCTCCTTATCGTTGAGCAAATCAAAGAGGAGAATCCCTGCATCCCTCCAGTTCTCCAATTTCCGGGCGGATTCAGCGGCCAGGAATTTGGCCCGGTACCATTCCGGTTTTCCGCGCCAGACCTCGTTGGTGAGCAGGATATTGCAGGCGAGCCCGGCCCGGTCGTACTCCCGGCGGCTGAAGTAATCGTCCGCGAGCCAGAGCTGCGCCTGCCCTGCGGAAGGGGCGGCGGGAAACTGGGCGGCCAGCCGGGAGAATTCGAGGGCGGCATTGGTCAGCAGACGGGCCTGAGCCCTGGCCCAGGCGCGATCCCACATGGCCCGGGGGAGCTGCGGATGCTGGGGATTGGCGGCAATCCATTGATCGAGCTCGGGAATGGCATTCGTCCACCGCTGGGCCCGAAGGTCGGTGCCGGCCAGCGCCAATTCCACATCGGGACGGAACGGCGAATCGGCGGACTGGGAGAGAAAGGCGGAAAGCAGGAGACGGGCCTGATCCCCATCTCCCATTCGTACGAGCAACTGACTGGCGAGCAGGGTGGTTCGGACCGTTGCCTCGCTGGCCGGGTTGAGGGCCAGCAGCTTGTCCCGGGCGAGGAGCATGGCGCCTCGATCTTGAAGCTGCGCTGCGGCCACCCCCCACCTGGCGCCAGGCCGATTCCGTCAGGCTGGCGAACGCCGGGTTGGTCCCACTTTCCTCGGCGACCTGTCGATACGAAGCCAATGCCGGGGCGACATCCCCACGGGCGAGCTGGCAATCCCCCATCTTAAAACGGGCGCGGTGGCGAACCTCCCCCTCGGGAAGAAGTCGGATGGCATTGAGAAAATTGGTTTCCGCTTCGGCGAGCCGGTTTGTCCCGCTCCGGGCGATCCCCTCCTCCCATAGGCACCAACCGCGCCCCAAAGCGGCCGGCCCTGCGATTTCGGGCTTCGGAGAATTGGTGAGAATTTGCAGGTATTGGGAACCGGCCAGATTCAGGAGGGCGGAGGATTCGGCAAGGCTGGCCTGTTCCCGCGCAGCCTCGTATTGCCGGAAAAGGATTTGTGCCAGCAGCAGGCGCATCGGCGGCACCTCTGGATCCAAAGCCTGGGCTACCAGAAACGCCTCCAGTCGCTGGCGGGCGCCCGGGAGGTCCCCGGCGGTGAGTCGTTGGCGGGCCAGTTCCAACGTTGCCTGTCGCTGGTACTCGAGCGGGACACCGGCCGCCAGATTCCGCTGATACCATTCTGCTGCGGCATCGGGCTTGCCGAGGCGAGCCAGCAGGTCGGCCAAAAAGGCAATGGACGACGGTCGCTGGGAGGCAATGGCGGGTTCCCGTGCCGCCAGGTCCACTGCCTCCTGTGCGGCGGCCACGGCGGTGGGATCCCCCGCCTTTTCCCGGGCCAGGGCCAGGGTCTGTAAGCGGGAAAATTCTCCGGAAGGCTGCGGACCCCACGCCTTGGCTGCCTCCAGTGCCTGAACCGCCCTGGCCGGTTCGGACGCCGCCAGCCAGGCCTGGGCCTGAACCATCAACCCACGAAAAAGGACGTCCGGGGGCGAACCCGCTGCGAGGGCGAGGGCAAAGGCGGAACCAGGATCGACCAGGGTTCGAACGGCGCCGGCAGAATCGCCGGTTTGAAGGCGCGCGGACGCCTCCCGCACCGCAGCCAGGGCGGCGCGGGGCGCCTGGGTGTATTGATGCTGAAATGCAGCAAAGGAGGCTGTCGCACCGGCGAAATCGCCCCGCGAAAAGAGGACCTCGGCATGGGCGTAGTCCCGCCGTTGAACCGCTTCGACGGCGTTGGTGGATTGGGGAAAGCGGCCCAGATAATCCGTGAACGATTTCTCCGCCCGCTCCCATGTCTGGAGGTCAAAGTCGCGCAAGGCGGTGTTCCAGGCCGCTTCGTCACCCGCATCGACCGCACCCCGGCACGCAGGCAGCAGGAGCCAGAGGAAAAGAATTCCCCGGAGCATCAGTCCCCGGGTTATCGAACCGGAGTGGCAAACCATTGGAACGGGCACTTGCACGGGAATCACGTTGCCGATGAGCGGGCCAGCGTGCGAGCGAGGAATCGCCCGGTATGGCTTCCCGGAGTTGCCGCAACCTGTTCCGGCGTCCCGGCCGCCACGATCAGTCCACCCCCGGTCCCGCCTTCCGGCCCCAGGTCGATGACCCAATCCGCACACTTGATTACGTCCAAATGATGCTCAATCACCACCAGGGTATTTCCTGCGTCCCGCAATCGGAAAAGAACCTTCATCAGCTGGGCAACGTCATGAAAGTGAAGTCCTGTCGTCGGTTCGTCCATCAGGTAAAGCGTCCGCCCCTGCTGCCGCCGCGACAACTCGGACGCGAGCTTCAGACGTTGGGCTTCCCCGCCCGACAGGGTGGTGGCGGACTGCCCCAGCCGGAGGTAGCCCAACCCGACCTCGGCAAGGGTCTGGCATGGCTCATGCAACTTGGGTATGGCGCGAAAAAACGGAATGGCTTCATCCACGGTCAATTGAAGGACCTCGGAAACATTCAACCCCTTGTAGTGAATTTCCAGTGTCTCCCGATTGTACCGGCGGCCACCGCAGGCCTCGCACGTGACATACACCGGCGGCAGAAAATGCATCTCCATCTTCAAAACGCCGTCCCCCTCGCATTTTTCGCATCGGCCACCCTTGACGTTGAAGCTGAAGCGTCCCGCTCCATAGCCCCGGATTTTGGCCGTGGGCAGGGAGGCAAACAGGTCCCGGATTTCGTTGAACATTCCGGTGAAGGTGGCCGGATTGCTCCGCGGCGTGCGTCCGATGGGTGTCTGGTCCACCACCACACACTTTTCAATCGCCTCCAGACCACGGATTTCCCGGTGAATTCCCGGCGTCTCCCTGGAACCGTACCAGCGCCGGAAAACCGCCCGTCGAAGCACGTCGTCGACCAGCGTCGATTTCCCACTGCCGCTCACCCCGGTGACACAGGTCAGGGTCCCCACGGGAATCCGGGCGGTGATTCCGCGGAGGTTGTTTTCCCGGGCATCGACAATCTCGATCCAGCGCGCGTCGGGCCCGGGTTTGATCCGCTTCGACGGCACATCAATCCCCAGCGTTCCGCGGAGGTACCGTCCGGTCAGGGATGCCGCATCCGCCATCACCTCCGAAACGGTGCCGTGGGAAACCAGTTGCCCCCCCTGGGTCCCCGCCCCCGGCCCCATGTCGAGCAGGTAGTCCGCCGCCCGGATGGTGTCTTCGTCGTGCTCGACCACCAGCACCGTGTTCCCCAGGTCCCGGAGCCGGAAAAGTGTGGCGAGCAATCGCTCATTGTCACGCTGATGCAACCCGATGCTGGGCTCGTCGAGGATGTACAACACCCCCATCAGGCCCGCTCCGATTTGTGTCGCCAACCGGATGCGCTGCGATTCGCCACCGCTCAGGGTGCTGCTTTCCCGATTGAGGGTGAGGTAGCCCAGACCCACGGACTGCAAAAATCCCAACCGCTGCCGGATTTCTCGAATCAAATCGCCGGCCACCCGTTGCTGAAATTCGGTCAAGGCAAGGCCGGCAAGGTAGGCGTCCGCCTCGGAGATCGACAGGTCGCAATAATCGGCAAATGGAGACACCGGGAACCACCGCCTGGGTGTCCCCTCCCCCACCCGGCAACGTGACCGCCAGGATTTCGGGCCGCAGACGGCGCCCTCCACACTCATCGCACGGCTGAAGGTTCATGTAGGCCTTCAACCGGTTCCGGGTGAGTTCACTTTCGCTTTCGGCGAACAGCCGCTGGAGATTCGGAATGACCCCCTCAAATGCCTTTTTCACGGGGGCCTTGTTCCCGGATCGGTGGAGAGAAAACTCAATTTCCTCGCTTCCCGTTCCATGCAACAGGCGGTGCCGGAACGCTTCGGGCAATTCCTTCCAGGAGCGGTCCAGAGGCACCGAGTCGTGGCGGGCAAGCCCTTGAATCAGGCCCTGATAATAGGCCTCCATCTTTTTACCGCCGAGTCCGCGATACGGCTTGATGGCACCCGTCGACAGCGTCTTGGTTTCATCGGGAACCACCAGTTCGGAATCGAAAACCAGTTTTTGTCCCAGGCCATGACAAACCGGGCAGGCCCCATGGGGTGAATTGAAGGAGAAATGGGACGGTTGGGGCACCTCATAGACCCGACCGGTGGACGCGCTGCGAAGGCGGTTGGAGTGGACCGTCTCCACCCAGGCAAGCTCCCGGGTGGCACCCGCCTCTCCACCCGGCCGGGCTTCCTGGTGAAGGACAATCACCCGTCCCTCACCCCATTTGAGCGCGGTCTCAAGGGAATCGATCAGTCGCGGACGAAGATCGGGCCCCACCACCAACCGGTCCACCACGACTTCCATCCGCCGTTTCTCCCGGGGAGTGGTTTTCAACGTTTCACGGGCACTGAGTTCGATCAATTGTCCGTCCACCCGGGCCCGGACAAACCCCTCCCTGGACAACCGCTCCAGGATATCCCGGTACTCCCCCCGCTGTTCGTCTTGAACGGGGGCCAGCAACATCAGGCGTGTGCGAGCCGACAGGGCCATGACCTGATCCGCCATTTCGCCCACGGACTGCGCGGAAATCGGTTCGCCGGTTTCGGGATCGTGGGGCTGCCCGATATGCGAGTAAAGCAGCCGAAGGTAGTCATAGATTTCGGTGGTGGTCGCAATGGTGGAGCGGGGACTGCCGGAACTGTTCCGCTGCTCGATGGCGATGGCCGGGGAAAGACCGTCGAGATGGTCCAGATCCGGCTTGGGCAATTGATCCAGAAACTGGCGGGCAAACGCGCTCAAGCTCTCGACGTACCGGCGCTGCCCCTCGGCGAAGAGGGTGTCAAAGGCGAGGGAGGACTTGCCACTGCCGCTGGGACCCGTG
The DNA here is from genome assembly GCA_903864375.1 of uncultured Verrucomicrobiota bacterium. Taxonomy (GTDB): domain Bacteria; phylum Verrucomicrobiota; class Verrucomicrobiia; order Limisphaerales; family UBA9464; genus CAILNN01. The sequence continues at coordinate 4,668 of CAIPFS010000506.1, read as the reverse complement.
ATCACCACCAGCTTGTCCCGGGGAATCTCCACCGAAACATTCTTGAGATTGTGCTGGCGGGCACCCCGAAGGCGGATCACATCACGAGCCATTCCGAACCCTAGCCCGATTTTACGGATTCGATCAAAAGATCCGTTCACGGATTTACCGTCACAGATGGCCTGTCCCTCTGTTTATCGACGGTTCGACCTGGTCCTTTTGGGGGGCTGAATCCCGGGGAAGGCATTGGGCAGGTGCCGTATTTCCCGGATGTGGTCCTGACGGATCAAGACCTCCACCACGTCGAACCGCCAACGGGGGTAGGGCCCTCGCAATGCGCGGACGTAATCCCCGGCTGTTGCGATCAATCGCCGACGTTTGTCCTCATCGACCGCCGATTCCGGGCGAGCCCAATCTTCCCGCGACCGGGTTTTGACCTCGACGAAAACCAGGCACTCGCCGTCGCGGAAGACGAGGTCGATCTCTCCCCGGGGTGTCCGGTAGTTGGCGGTCAGGAACTTCAAGCCGTGTCGACGCAACCAACGACGGGCAGCGGCCTCCCCCAACTCACCCTTCCTCAAATGTTCTGCCCGAGGCGGCTTTTTGCGCCAGAAGAACAGCCAACTCCCCCACCCGTTCATAACTCAAAGAGCTCGGGTTCCGGCTTTCGCAGGGGAGCGAAACTACGTCGGTGGAGGGGACACGGTCCCAACCGTGCCAGCGCAGCGAGGTGGTCCGCCGTTCCGTAGCCCTTGTGACTGGCAAATCCGTACCCGGGCCACCGGCGGTCTGCTTCCAGCATTTCTTGGTCGCGGGTCACCTTGGCCAGCACGCTGGCGGCGGCGATGGAATAGCTCCGGCTGTCCCCTTTGACCAGCGCAGTCTGGGGAACCCCAAGGTGAGGCACACTCCGGCCATCCACCAGGGCGTGGCCGGACGCCGTTCCCAGCAAACGGATGGCCTGGCGCATGGCTTGGTGGGTGGCTTGAAGGATGTTGATTCGGTCGATTTCAGCAGCCTCCGTCCGGGCAATGCCCCATTCAAAACCGGGGGTGGCCATCAATCGTTGGAAAAAGGACTCCCGCTGTCCGGCGCTCAACTGCTTGGAATCATTGAGGGCTTCCCATTCCTTCGGCACGCCGTCCTGAATCCAATGAACCGGCAGGACCACCGCCGCCGCAATCACCGGACCGGCCAATGGTCCGCGACCAGCCTCATCGACGCCGATGATACGCCGACAACCGAGGGCCCATCGTTCTCTTTCAGGCAGCAACCGATCCGACTTCACCCCTGCACGTTCCCTTGCCGCGGGCCATCGGGCAATGGCTGAAATTCTGTCTCCTGCTATCCTGTGCGGGTGAGCAACACCCACGATCTCATCATCGTCGGCGGCGGATTCGGGGGAGCCGTGCTGGCCATGATTGCCCGGCGTCTGGGCTTGCAGACCGTCGTGGTGGAGCGGGGACGCCATCCCCGGTTTGCCATTGGCGAGTCCAGCACGCCGTTGTCCAATCTTCTCCTGGAGGAACTGGGAAAACGCTATGACCTGCCGACATTGGTGACCCTTTCGAAATGGGGAAGCTGGCAGCGGGAGCACCCGGAATTGCCCGTCGGTCTCAAGCGTGGCTTTACGTTTTACCACCATGACTGGGATGAACCGCTCCCGCATCCGGCGCGCTCATCGTCCGTCCTGATGGTGGCCGCCAGCCCCAACGATTCCCTTGCCGACACCCACTGGTATCGACCCGCCTTCGATCATTTCCTGGTGCAACAGGCTGTTGCGCTGGGGGCGGTCTACCTGGATGAAACCCAATTGGAATCGGTTGCCTGGACTTCTGACGGGGTGGAGGTGGTGGGTCAACGACAGGGAACCGCCGTCCGCCTTCGCGCTCCGTGGATGGTGGACGCCACCGGTCCCAGGGGATTTCTCTCGCGCCACCTCGCTCTCGAATCACGACCAGTTCCCGGGCTGGAAGGCAATCACGGGTTGTTCGCCCATTTCAGCGGAGTTCATCCCATGACCGACCGCTGGGGAACCGTCTCCGGGGCTCCCTACCCCGCCGACGCGTCGGCCACGCATCATTGCTTTCCCGGAGGCTGGATTTGGGTGCTTCCGTTCAACAACGGTATAACCAGCGCCGGAGTCTCGTTAAACCCGGAAGTGGCCCGCCGATTGAACCTCCACGATCCGGCGGAAGCGTGGGAATGCCTTCTTGGGCGGTTCCCCACGATTCAACGTCAGTTTTCCGGTGCCAGGGTCGCCCACCCGTTTCAGCACGTTTCCCATCTTGCCTACCGCAGTGCACAGGCAGCGGGGCCCCGCTGGGCGCTCCTTCCAGGTGCCGCCGGTTTTGCCGATCCCCTGCTCTCCTCCGGCTTTGCGTTGACCTTGTCCGGGATTCAACGGCTTGCCGTCCTTTTGGAGCGGGAGGGTTGCCCGACGGACTCATCGCTTGCCGCCTACGGGACTTCCATCCTCCGTGATCAGGATGCCGCCAGCCTGCTGGTGGCTGCCCTTCATCGATGTCTCGGAATACCGTCGGCGTTCAACTCCCTGTTGATGCTTTATTTTGCGGCCGTCAGCTATGCCGAGACCGCCCGTCGTCTGGGACGGGGCCACCTGTGCCCGGGATTTCTGCTCCAGGGTCGCACCGACTTCTGGGAACCGGTTGAGCGGCTTCTCCACGAGATTCTCTCGGAGGTGCGGCCACCCGAAGACCTGGAGAATAGTGTGCGCTCTCTGATTGCTTCGGTGAACCTTTGTGACTGGCTGGCGGATGGGGAACGGTCCTGTTACGGCGTGGACGTGAACGCCATCGTGCTGAGTGCCGGGCGCCTGGGCGCCAGCCCCGGAGAAATTGGCGAATTACGCCGGAAGCTGGGCCTTTAACCCTCAAGGGCTCCCTGCAGAGTGCCGCTCAGGGATACGGCTTCCAGCCTTTGTACTGGTAGTGATTGGCCACCCAGACAAAGTCGACATTTTTTGCATTTCCACCCGTCCAATAGAAACTCTCGATGCCATTCGCCGAGTCGCGTGCCGCCTTGATGGTGGCCGGGTCTATCCATCGGTGCCCGTCACAGTGGGAATCCGCATAGGCAAAGGTGCTCCAATTGCCGTGGAAAACCGCGAAGGTATCCACCCAACCCGGCGGAATGTTGAACGCCCAGGTCCCATTTTCATAACCGCGGGGGTCGGATTCCTCCACAAAGACAAAGGCATCCGAAGGAGTGGTCACGTCCGTAATGCGCTTGTAATCAAAACTGGCCGCCACCCACCCGCCGGACTCGCCCATCGGATCGGCTTTCGAGTAGCTGTCGTAAGCCCAACCCTTACCCGGCTTCCGATTCTTGGTTCGGAGGTCGCCCGGACAATGATAGGCACCGGTCGCAGCACAATATTTCCAAAGCGGTCCGTTGGTCAGGCCTTTTTCCGTTCGCTTCTGGGCAGCCTCCGAGGTGATTCCCGCGGAAATGGCGGGAGAAGGTCCCGGCCAGAATCCTCCACCACTCATGCCGGCCCCGGAGGGCAGAAAGTCGTTGTTGTCGCTGGCGTAAAGATTGACCGCGAGCATCAACTGGCGTTCGTTGCCCACACAGGCGGCACCCGTCGCCCGCTGTTTTGCCTTTCCCAAGGCGGGCAGCAACATGCCGGCCAGGATGGCGATGATGGCAATCACCACCAGCAACTCAATGAGGGTAAACGCCGAGTGGACACCCACTCTAATTCGAAGCGGAGAGGTTTTCATGGGGAGGTTGAGGTACGTCGATGATTAGGCAAGATCGCCCGTGGATTGCAACGCCTTGTTCAGCTTTCAAAACCGAAAATTCCATCGTTTCTCCCGGCCAGCGTCATGCCACCCTCAGAGGTGCGCCCGGATCTTGTCGAAGATGAGCCGTGAGAGTTTTTCATCGCCGAATGTGCCGACTCGAATGCGAATTTCAGTAGCCTGATCCGTCACCCGGGTGATGTGGATGGTCACGGTCTTTTCGGAGGCTGTTTCTCCCTCGACCCTGGCCTCAACCGCGTCCTTCGAAACCAGCGTTTCACGAAACTCGAGATCTTTCAATGCCGCCTGGGCGGCGATGTAAGCCTTTTCGACGGACGTATTTTCGACCGACTTGAGCGCCCCCATCGAGTAAGCCACGCCGGCTCCCGCCGCCCCACCGACCAGGATGGCTGCGCAACCGGAACCCAAAACGGCCAACGTCAGCGCCAGAAAGCCACCGGCCACCACCCGTCTCCAATTGGTTTTCATGACCTTCATCACGCCATACCCTCCGCCCATCCGCAAGCGCCTTTCAATCGCTGGACCTGATTCTTCCAGAAGGAGACAGGAGTCGGGCATTTTCCCAACAGGCTTGCCAACGGATGCCTTCTGACAATTTAATCGGGACGAGGGGCCATCGGCTCGGACCCCGTGCCCGCCTGTCCAACTTCATTCCCATGAAAAAGCTATTTATTGTCGTTGCCGCTCTCGCCGTGGTGATTGTCGGAGCGCTCGTCTTTCTGGCCTCGAACCTTGATTCAGTCCTGAAAGCCGCCATCGAAGCCATCGGTCCCACGGTGACAGGAACCGCGGTCACGGTGGAAAGCATCCAGCTCTCCGTAAAGTCAGGAAGCGGTACCATCAAGGGCCTCGTGATCGGAAACCCTTCCGGCTACAAAACGCCCTACGCGATGCGGCTTGG
>CAIPFS010000505.1 GCA_903864375.1 uncultured Verrucomicrobiota bacterium | reverse complement strand
GAATGACCCTACCCACTTTACCGAAAACCGACTCACCGTTGTGACTTATGAATGTGTTGATTGTTCACGCACACCACGAACCACAAAGCTTTTGCAGCGCGCTCGCTCGTCGATCGGAAGAAGCCCTGAAAGCCCAGGGTCATGCGGTTGATTTTGCCGACCTTTACGCGGAGGGTTTTGATCCCGTCTCGGATCGTCGAAATTTTTCCACCATCAAGAATCCGGACTATCTCAAACAGCAGGCTGAGGAAATGCACGCCTGGGAGGCTGGAGGTTTCGCGCCCGACTTGGAGAAGGAGATTCGGCGGCTGGAAGCCTGCGACCTGCTCATCTTTAGCTTCCCAATCTGGTGGTTCGGAATGCCTGCCATCCTCAAGGGGTGGGTGGATCGCGTCTTTGCCTATGGACGAATTTATGGCGGTGCGAAGATTTACGAGACCGGGCTCGGGCATTCACAAAAGCGGGGCCTGGTCCTGATGACGACAGGAGGTGGACCGGATGTTTATGGCGGCCATGGCGTGAATCCGTCGCTCTCCACGGTCCTTGCGCCCGTGCAGCACGGGGTTTTTTGGTTCAACGGCTTCCTGCCCCTGGAACCGTTCGTCGCGTGGAGTCCCGCACGCATCACCCTCGGGGAACGCTCCCACTATCTTGATTCACTGACGGCGAGGCTGAAGGACGTCGCCATCGAACCGCCGCTGATCCTGCCACCCCTGGCGGATTTCCCGGACTGGGGGAAGGACACAAAGAAGCGCTTCATGGTCACTGTCACCCACGCAAAGGCGGTGGATGAAACCTTCAAATCACTCATCCCGGCGGAAGGAGCCCGTCTTGCGGAGCTCAAGCGCCTGGGAGTCTTGCTCGCGAGTCATCTCAGTCCGCCGCAGGCCAATCCCTGGCGTGGTTTCCTCTTATTCCGCGCGAGCGACGAAGCCACCGTCCGTCAACACCTCGGTACTCTGCCCCTGGCCCCCTGGTTGGGATTTGAGATCGCGGAGGTGAATTAGGGCGGCGCGGAAGGCCCACCTCATTCTGGTTTCTCTCTCTGTTTCTCCCGGGCCTCGGCGCGGAGTTCGGCCTGCGTCAGCACGGCATCGTTCAATGCCACCAGGCAGGCCAGAATGGCCGCCCCGGCGCACAGTGTCCAATAGAGGACGAATCCCAGTCCGGTCAGGCGCGCCTGCAGCCACGTCAAACCGCTGATGCACAGCCAGACTGAGGATCCCAGATAAAACAGACCGCGGAAACGCCGGTCCCGTCGTCGTCGGGCCCGCTGATCAGCGCTGATCGGGGGCGGTTCTGGAGCCGGGGAAGCCATCATCGTTTTCCGGTTGTTGGGCAAATCCCTCAGCGTCTCGTGCGGGATCCGGCTTCAGCGCCAGACCTCCTGAAGAAAGCGGACGAAATTGCCGTGCGCAATTCCCTCTACCTCGCCGGACGTATAGCCGCGAGCCCGAAGTAACGGACCCAGCCGCTGAAGGTCAGCAATGGAATCCACCTCCAGGGGTGTCTGCTCGGTCCCAAAGGCCCCGTCCAAATCGGATCCGATGCCGACATGCCGGGCGTTGCCGGCGATCTGGCAGATGTGGTCGATGTGATCGACCACGGCCTCCAGGTGCAATCCTGCCGACTGCGGGGTTGTCTCGCCGCGGACCCACTGGGGTGACAGCATCCAGCCATCCAGAACCACTCCGATGTCGCCGCCCCGCCGGATAACCTCGCGAATCTGATCGTCTGCCCATTGACGCTGATGGGGGACCAGGGTTCGACAATTCTGGTGGCTTGCCCAGACGGGACCGGGATAAGCCTCCACGGCTTCCCAGAAGCTCTCATCTGAAAGATGGGTCAGATCGAGAATCATGCCCAACCGGTGCAATTCCCGGAGCAGGCCACGACCGCGTGCAGTCAGTCCACCAGTGGCATCGGTGCCTTGGGCATGGATACCCGGACCGTAATGGGCCAGACCGAGTGCCCGTAATCCGTCGGCATAAGCTCGCTCCAGGTGACCCAGGCTCAGGATGGAGTCGGCTCCCTCCAGGGAGAGGATATAACCGACCGGTATCGGCCCTGTCCCCGGGGTTTCCCGGTGTTGAAGATGACGATCCAGGGAAGCCCTGTCGCGAATTGAAATCAACTCGCCATCTGCCTCCATCTGGCGGTACCAGGCCAGCTGTCCCTGGGTCATGGCCCAGGCCTGGGCTGGTGACTGCCAGGCGGCCACCCGGCTTCGGCCGGTGGCATCCACGCGACCAATCTGGGTGGCCACACACAGGCGAATTTCGCCCCGGCGCAGCTCTGGGAAACAGACGGTTCCGCGACCGCGATCCGGACGGTCGGTCCATCCGGCCTCGGACGCCCGGAGGTCTGCCAGGGGTCGCGTCAGGTCGCGATTCCACTCCAGCGCATTCATCGCCAGGTCCAGGTGAGCATCGAACAGCCACGGCATTTCTCCAACCGGATCGCCGGTCGTGGAGGCTTCGGAAATCTCCGGTGATCGGGTGTTCATTGAGGAAGAACGTGGATCATGGCGTTGAATCGAACAGGTTCAAGGGCCCGGTCAACCTCCAACGGCGGAAGTGAAGGGTGACCATCAAAATGATGCCAGTCTTTTCCCGGGCATGCCCACTCCCGATCGGTCAGCGCCGTTTGATGACGGGCGACGACAGGGGCGGGCGAAGGCCTCATCACGTAGCGCAGACATTCCTGTCTGCCGTTTCGCAGGTTTCCAAACCTGCAGGGCCATCGGTGAATCGAGACGTTCGGGACCGCGCTGCGCGGCTCAGCCCATAGGCCGTCCGCAGGACGCAAGTTCCTCGGAAGGAGGG
>CAIPFS010000504.1 GCA_903864375.1 uncultured Verrucomicrobiota bacterium | reverse complement strand
GGACCGATCACCGGAAGAGGAACGTCTGGCCGACGGAATTGGGGTGGCTCTGGAGGTGAAGTGGGAGGAAATCGCGGAAGCCGTTTCAAGAAACCCGGTGGACCATCAGCGGCGCGAGGAGCTGAAACGCCACATTTACCAGGTGGAACTTCAGATGCCCCGCCCCCCGGCGCGCGCCATGGCGATGACAGAAACCGGCGGCACGATTCCCGAGACGCATGTTCTGCGCCGCGGCAATATCAAGGATAAACGCCAGACCGTCCGCCCGCACCCACCGTCCATTCTGGTGGCCGCGATGGGTGGTCTTCCGCCCGTCCCTGATCCAATCCCATCCGCACAAGACCAGCCATCAGGAAGACGATTGGCACTGGCGCGCTGGATGACCGCAATCAACAACCCACTCGTGGCGCGCGTCATCGTCAACCGGCTCTGGCAGCACCATTTTGGGAGGGGCCTGGTGGCGACCCCGTCCGATTTTGGGGTTCGAGGGGAGCGCCCCACCGATCCGGCCCTGCTCGACTGGCTGGCCGGGGAACTGATCCGGAATGGCTGGCACCTCAAGCCCATCCACCGCCTCATGGTCACATCGGAAGCCTACCGACGGCAATCGCGGGTGGACTCGCCAGAAACCCTGACCTCAGACCCGGATAACCGGTATTGGGCCCGGATGAACCGACGGCGCATGGACGCCGAAGCGCTCCGTGACACCCTCCTGACGGTCTCAGGCCAGCTCAACCCGAGGGCCGGCGGTCCCGGGGTCCATATCGACCTTGAGCCGGAAGTTCGATCGCTCATCTTTACGGAACAGGAGGTGGTCGAACTCTGGCCCACCGATCCCGACCCGACGGAGCTCAACCGCCGATCCATTTACGTTTACCGAAAGAGGAATGTTCACTACCCGTTGTTTGATGCGTTTGATGCGCCGGATGCCCTGACGCCCTGCCCGGTCCGTCCCGTCAGCACGCATGCCCCCCAGGCTTTGGTCCTGATGAACAGTCGCTTTGCCTGGGCCTCCGCCAGGGCATTCGCCGAGTCCCTGAAAACCTCCGGAGACAGTATCGACGATCGCATTCGCTCTGCATTTGAGCGGTGCTTTGCCCGTCCACCGTCCCCTCTGGAAATGGACAACGCAAAACGGTTTCTCGATGGGAATCCTCACGGTTGGACGGATTTCTCCCTGGCACTGCTGAATAGCAATGAATTTGCCTATGTCCCCTGAGATCAATCGCCGGGGGCCTTGTCGGGGGCCTCTGGCTGTCGACCGCGACGGATGGTCTCGACGCCGGTTTCTGGAAAAGGCCGGCCTCGGCTTTGGTGCCTTGGCGGCATCTCAACTGCTGGGTGAAGCCCCGGCGGGCGGACTTCACGCCCCGGCGCTATCGATACCTGGACCCCATTTCGCCCCCAAAGCCAAACGGTGCATCTTCCTGTTCATGGTTGGCGGCCCCAGACAGATGGATCTGTTCGATCCGAAGCCTGAACTCAACCGGCTTCATGGAAAGCGGTTGCCCGAAAGCTTTGGAAAGGTGAACAGCCAATTCCTGGAGAATGATCCCATCTGCCTGGGCAGCACCCGCTCCTGGGGGCGATACGGCCAGTCGGGCATGGATATGTCGGACCTCATCCCGGCCATGCATCCCCATGCCGACCGAATCGCCCTAATCCGGTCCTGTGCCGTCGACTCGGTGGTTCATGCTCCCGCTCATTCGCAGATGAATTCCGGCCGGATTTTCATGGGCTATCCGAGCCTGGGAAGCTGGGTGACCTATGGATTGGGAAATGAGTCGGATAATCTGCCCAGCTTCGTGGTGATGGCCCAGCCTCAGGGAACGCCCGAAGGGGGCGCCCCCTGCTGGAGTTCGGGATTTCTTCCCGCCCTGCACCAGGGAACACTTTTCAGGCCCGGCTCAAAGCCGATCGTCAACCTCGCTTCGGATGAAGCGGGCTTTGACCTTCCGCGCCAGCGGCGCATGCTGGACTACCTTCAAAGTCTCAACCGGGCTCAATCCCAGCCAGGTGATTCCGAATGGGAGGCGCGCATTGCCAGTTATGAACTGGCCTATCGGATGCAGTCCGAGGCTCCAGAAGCGGTCGATCTGACCCGGGAAACGGCTGAGACCCGGATGCTATACGGACTTGACCGGCCGGAGACGTCCGAATTTGGCACGCGTTGCCTGATCGCCCGCCGACTGGCCGAGCGCGGAGTCCGGTTTATCCAATTGTATTCGGGCGGTGGTCCGGTTGCCTGGCAATGGGATGCCCACGATGACGTGAACGCCAACCACGAAAAAATGTGCCGGGCGACGGACCAACCCGTTGGGGCGTTGCTGACCGACCTGGCCCGGCGTGGTCTGCTGGAAGACACCCTGGTGATATGGGGCGGAGAATTTGGCCGGACTCCCGTGAGCCAAAAGGGTAGTCGTGGACGCGACCACAACGCCACAGCCTTCACCATGTGGTTTGCAGGTGGGGGCGTGCAGGGCGGAGCCGTCCACGGAACCACGGACGAGATTGGATTGAAAACCGTGGAGGGCCGGGCACATGCTAATGACCTGCATGCCACGATCCTTCACCTGATGGGACTGGACCACCTGCGGCTGACCTGGCGTCACAATGCCCGCGACGAACGGGTGACGGATGTCGGGGGCGAAGTGATTCGGGGCATTCTCAGCTGATGGCCCAGGCGTTGGGCTTGGCGTTTGGCCTGGGGTTCACCAACCGGATGGGTCGACAGGGCACCGAAATGCCCCCAGACGACCGTGGACACCCGGGGAGAAACGCCGTCGCCCGGCTTCCAAGGGGCGGCTCCCACGAGGTGCTGCCCACGGAAGCATCGGGTCAGTCCCGATTCGAACACCGGCTTGTGTCACCCGTTCGGAAGAGTAGAATACGCCCATGGGCGGAAGCATCGAAATCCAACGACCGCAAATTGAGACGACCCCCAAAGGAAAAACGGCCGATAAGTTTGAGGCCGGTTACCTCGTGGTCTGCTGGAACGACCCCATCAACCTGATGCCGTACGTCACCCATGTCTTCCAAACCGTCTTCGGTTGGGAAAAGCCCAAGGCAGAACGACACATGCGCGAGGTTCATGAATTGGGGAAGAGCACCCTGGTTCGGGAGACCTTCGAAAAGGCGGAATTCTACGTTCACAAATTGCAGAAATATTCCCTGCAAGCCACGCTCGAACGAGACGAATGAAGCTGCTGACGCGTGCCCCCGGAAAATGGGTCTTTCGCCTTTCCCGGCGGGACCGCGAGGCACTGCAAACCACCCTGTGGTTGCGAACGGTGCTGGCGAGAAACCCGCGCTCCATCAGTTCAGACACCATCACCACGGACACCCTTCGATCTGCCCAGGAAGATCTGGATCAGGCGCTGCAGGAACACCGGCAGGAACTGGCCCGTGCGGTCGACGATCTCCTGAAGGACCCCCAACGGTGCGCCGTTGCTGACAACGGCTCCTGCGACCTGACACTGACCAGCGATGACGTCGAAACCGTGCTTCAGGCCTTGAACGAAGTTCGCGTGGGGGCCTGGGAGAAACTCGGCCACCCCAATTTTGAAGCGGGAGATGTCCCAGAACCGGATGAGGACAACCTCCACGCCTATTGGGCATTGCAGTTGACGGACGCCTTTCAAGGGCTCCTCCTGATGGCGATCGCGGATGGGGACTGATGCCACCCTCCAAGGACACCCTCCCGGCGTTTCCCGATCCCGAAACGGCACGCCCCGACGGATTGGTGGCGGTGGGAGGAGATTTCTCGCCGGAACGTCTTCGGCTCGCCTATCGTTCGGGCCTTTTCCCCTGGTCGGCGAATCCCATCACCTGGTGGTCTCCAGACCCTCGGGGAGTCCTTGAATTTGACCAGCTTCACGTCTCGCGAAGTCTGGAGCGATCCCTGCGGCGGGGAGGATTCCGGGTGACCTCAGACCGCGCCTTTTCATCCGTCATCGCGGCCTGCGCCCATGTCCCCCGACCGGGCCAGTCCTCATGGATTTCGCCCCCCTTCGTTGTGGCCTATCAGCGCCTCCATGAACTGGGATTCGCCCACAGCGTCGAAGTCTGGAAAGGATTGGAACTGGTGGGGGGCCTCTACGGAGTGGTGACGGGCGGGTGCTTTTCCGGGGAATCGATGTTTCACCGGGTGAACGACGCATCCAAGGTCGGTCTGGTCTGTCTGGTCCGGCACCTTCGTGAGCGGGGATTCGTCCTGTTTGATACCCAAATGGTCACACCGGTGACCCAACAGCTGGGGGCTCAAGAGATTCCAAGGATTGAATTCCTGCGCCGCCTGAGCCAGGCATACCCGCTGAAGGTCAGCTTCGGTCAAATCCAGGAGAAATAGCCGCCATCTCGCGAACCCGTTCGAGGATGACATCCACCACCAGCGGCTCCCGTCCGATGCTGGAGGAATACCAGACGCGTCGTCCGTGGCGGTCGGTGGGATTAATCCATGTGGGCTGACCGGAAGCCAGCCTTGCCCGGACATCCGCCTCAGATTCACCCAGCATCATCGGAATGTCTTCATAGCTGTGCAATCCATCGCTGACGAAGAACGGGACAATCACCACATTCGGCGCTGCGGCCAGTGAGTAGCAGTCTGCAATCCGGGGATCCTCCTCCATGAAAATGGGGTGGACGTCCCGGTAAAGGTTTCGCGCGCGAATGAGGTCCACCTGCCGCTCGATGGCTTTGCGGGAGTTCTCGTTATTGCCGGTTCCATGACCGGCAATGAAGAGGGATGTCTCGGCAGCGGTAGGCGATCCCAACGGACCTGGGTGCTGCGTCACGACGCTGGCTGCCCGGGCCAGGATGACCGAGGTCATGCTGGCGTGGGTTCCGACCGGTCCCGCGTAGTAGAACGTCTGTTCTCCACGAATCTGGACCCTGGGAAAATCGGTCTGTCCGTTTTTACAAAAACCCATTTCCCGCGGAATCACCTGCTCGGTGAAATAGCCATCACTGATGAAAAGGGGGACAACGAAGACCCGGGCGGCATAGGCCCCGCGCAGGGCTCCGGCAAAGGTGGGATGCTCCTTCCAAAAGCCCTCCAGAACCTGGGAAAAGAGTCCCTGCCGACGGATGGATTCAGCATGCTCAAGGGTGGGAGCTGCCGATTCCGCGTTCAAAGTCGAGCCGTGACCGACCAACACCAGGTCGGCATCACCAAATTCGCCATTCATCGTCTTGAGAGTGTCGCCATTGCGGACGGGCGCAACCGGGACCCATCGGGTCGGTTGGATTTGAACATCATCGGCGCCACCAACTGCGTGGCTCGCGTCCCGCTGCAGCAGTGGCCGCCGGACGTCCGGTTAACTGACTGACCAGCAATTGGCTCCGGGCCGCCTCAAGCGCCATCCGAAATTCCTCGTAGCTGGCGTAGCGGTCTTCCGGGCGCTTGGCCATCGCGCGGGTGATGGCTTCGCTGGTCGGAAGGGAAATTTCGGGGAGGACGGTATGAGGAGGGGTCAGCTCGGTGCTGATTTGTGCGGCGATCACCTCTTCCACCGATTGGGCTTCAAAGGGCACATGACCGACCAGGGCATGGTAAAGAGTTCCAGCCAGCGAATAAATGTCGCTTAGAAAGCTCTCGCCGGTTTGCTGGACCCGCTCGGGAGCGATGTAGTACGGAGTCCCAAAGACGGGCGCATACTGGTCTTTCTCGGCGTCGGTCTTTCGCGCCAGTCCAAAATCGACCAATTTCGGTTCACCCTCCCCATTGAAAAGGATGTTGCCGGGCTTGATATCCAGATGCAGGAGACCGTGGCGCAGGGCCGTCGACAAAGCGCTGGAAACCTTGATCCCTATGTCGAGCACATCGAGCTCCGGCAGCCGCTGCAACTCTTCAATCCGCCCATCCAGGCTCCCGGCATCCGCCAATTCCATCACCAGATAGCGATGAGCCCCCTCCTGGTCAAAGGTGTAGATATGGATGATGTTGGTATGGTTGAGCGCCGCACAGGCCCGCGATTCGGCGGCAAACGCCGTCACCGCAGCCTCATCCTGGGCAATCTCGCTCCGCATCAACTTCACGGCGACCACCCGGCTGAGGGTGGTGTCAAAAGCCCGGTAGACCGTTCCCATTCCGCCCGAGGCAATTTCCGACTGCAACTCGAACTGTCGCAATTGCATCGGCATCATCACCGCATGACCGCATTTGGTGCATGGGGTGGATTCCAACGGCGCAAGGTCACCCGAGATGAAGACACGGGCTCCACAATGGGCGCAGGTGACCAGTTTGGGTGAGTTTCGGGCGGGAGGCATCGATACCCCATCACTGTATCCGGTGTGCGACCGGCGACAAGTGCGCATCACCGCCAACATCAGGGAGCTACGTCCTTTTTTTGCCCAACAATCGCCCAAACCAACCGACCGGAGTCTCCACCGGGATGGAGGCACATTCGCGGAATCGGGTCAGCAGGTTGTGGCGGGCAATCCCGATGCAAACGAGATCCCAACCGGCAAGGACCAGGGTCACCGCCACCAGATAGGTCCAGGTCGTGGTCTCGCGCCCCCCGAACCGTTGGGAAATGGTCACGGCCCCCACGGAAGCAAAGAGAAGACAGGCGACAATCGGCCAGGTGACGATTCGGGAGAATGGGATTCCCTGGGGACGTCGGCTCCGGGTGCTGGCCCCCACCCATAATCCCAACCAGCCGATGGCCAAGAGATCGGCGGCCAGCAGGAACCACCGCAGGAGCGTCATGCCCACGAAACGGGGATAAAGCTCCGAATTATTCTCAAGAAAGGAGGG
>CAIPFS010000503.1 GCA_903864375.1 uncultured Verrucomicrobiota bacterium | reverse complement strand
TCATGGGAAACGGCAACGGCATAAGTCCCCGGCTTCAAGTCCCGGAAGGAATGTGTGATATTCGTGGCGTCCGCCTTAAGCCAGACGCAGGTCGCTTTCAATGAATCCATGGGGAATCCGGACGGGCCCGGATAAAGGGCGATCCCGATCTCTCCTCCCTTGCGGTCATCGATTCCCGTGACCGTCACGCGCAGTTCTTCCGCATGAATCACCCCTGCGGCGCAAAAAATGGAAATGGCCTGCCGAAGCAATGGGTGCCTCGAACGGACAGATTGTGAAGGATGCTTTAAATGGATGTCTCTTATCATGGTAGTCGTTTTCTTTGGATGGAAAAATCAGCGCAACCATTGCTGCGCCGCCAAAGAACTACCACTCATTGACATTTTGTCAACATCCGGCGGAACTGTTTTCTGCCGGCCCCTCAATCAGTCATCCGCCTCCCAATGCCCTGTAGAGGGCTATCTGTAGTCGGAATTGTCTCCGGGCAATATCCACCAGACTGAGCCGTGCGTCCAAGGCCGCCTGGCGGGTGGTCAGGACTTCGAGGTACGATGCCCGACGATTGGCGAAAAGTTCCGATGCCGTTCCCACTGATTTCTGAAGGAGCTCTGCCTCCCGCCCTTTCACCTGCCGGAGGTTTTCCAACCCATCGAGCTTCGCCTGCTGACCCTGCACCTCGACCCAGGCATTGACGATGCTCTGAAAGTATCTGGCCAATGCCTCCAGTTCAGCTGTCCCGGCTTGTTGGAACTGGGCGCGGATGGCAGATCGATTGACCAATGGAGCCACAATTCCACCGGCAACAGTGTATGCCGCGGATTGCCCGTACGGCAACAGATCGGCCCGGAATGCCTCGAGACCGAGTGTTCCGGTAATGTTGACCGTTGGGAAAAAGGCAGCCCGCGCCACCCGGACGTCGGCGTTGGCCGCGGCCAATTCCAGTTCCGCGGCGCGAATATCGGGACGGCGGACCAACCAATCGGAGGGAATGCTTTTTCCGAGGGTTGGGGTGGTTATCGAGGTCAAATTGGTGATGCCCCCATCCATTGAATATTGGGAGTCGCCCACAAGAATCCGAAGGGCTGACTCGATATCAACGATATGCTGTTGCAGTTCGAGGCGGGTGGCCTGCAAGGAGTAGAGACGTGCCTCAAATTGTTCGATGGCCAGGGTCGTCGCCGAAGCCGCATCTTTGAGGATTCGGGCCGCCTGCAGGGCATCCGATTGCAACTGAATGCTTTCGTTGACAATGGCCATGCTCGATTTCGAGGCAGCCAGGTCGTAGTAGAGTCCTCCCAAATCGGTGACGAGGCTGGTCAGAACCAGTTGACGACCGGCTTCGCCGGCCAGCAATCGGGCCGACGCGGCATCCTTGCGACCGCGTAATTTTCCCCAGAGGTCAATTTCCCACGATGCCTGGAAACCCGCCTCAAAATTGGGCAGGTTTCTGGGAATGGTCTCGCCGTTGTAGATGGGGACGCCGGAATTGCCGGCCCCCTCCATCGTATAGAGACCATATCGGCTCAGGCCGGCCCCTGCGCCCACCCCCGCCGACGGTAAGAGCGCCCCCCGGGCTGCGGCCAATTGTGACCTGGCCGCCTCCACCCGCTGGCGGGCAATTCGCAGGTCGGCATTTCCCGCGATGGCATCGTCCACCAACCGTTGCAGACCGGGATCGGTGAAGTTGGTCCTCCACAAGGCCGTTTCCTCCGACACCACTCGATCGGAAATCCTCGGAAATGCATCCGAAGGAAGGGTCTTGGGTGAGATCTGCGTCATCTCCGGGATATGACATCCGTTCCAGCAGACCGCCAGAAGCAGGG
>CAIPFS010000502.1 GCA_903864375.1 uncultured Verrucomicrobiota bacterium | reverse complement strand
GTCACCCATCCCGAAAAAAAACGTAAGATCATCGGGCGAACATTCATCGAGGTTTTCACCCAATGTGCTGAACAGTTTGGAAACGCTCGCTTCCTGGCTCAAGGTACCCTGTAT
The DNA here is from genome assembly GCA_903864375.1 of uncultured Verrucomicrobiota bacterium. Lineage (GTDB taxonomy): Bacteria > Verrucomicrobiota > Verrucomicrobiia > Limisphaerales > UBA9464 > CAILNN01. The sequence continues at coordinate 4,998 of CAIPFS010000502.1, read as the reverse complement.
CCGGATGTGATCGAGTCGGTGCCCATCGCGGGTAATCCCGCTTCGATGATCAAGTCGCACCACAACGTCGGGGGCCTGCCCAAACGCCTGAAGTTCAAATTGGTCGAACCCCTTCGGCGTTTGTTCAAGGACGAGGTCCGGCAGTTGGGCGTTGAGTTGGGTTTGCCCAGGGAAATGGTCCATCGACAGCCGTTTCCGGGTCCCGGCCTCGCCGTCCGCTGCCTTGGGGCCGTTACCGCTGATAAACTCCGCGTTTTAAGGGCGGCAGATGCCATCGTGGTCCATGAAATGAAGGCGGCGGATTGGTACTACAAAACCTGGCAGACGTTCGCCGTTCTCCTCCCGGTTCGTAGTGTCGGGGTGATGGGGGACGAACGGACCTACGACTTCACCATCGCCATCCGGGCGGTCGAATCCCAGGATGGGATGACAGCGGATTGGGTTCGCCTCCCTTACGACCTTCTGGAGCACATCTCCAGCCGGATAACCAACGAAGTCCGCGGGATCAATCGGTGCGTGCTGGATATCACCAGCAAGCCTCCCGGGACCATCGAATGGGAATAGCCTTCATCCGCAGTCTTTCCCTTGAGTTTGGCACGCAGCACGCTTTCTCCGTTTATGCTCCTCGCCGCCGCTGAATTGGCACGAACTCCGACTCCCTGGATGATTCTGCCCTTCGCAGGATTGCTCCTCGCCATTGCCCTCGCTCCCCTCTTTTTTTCAGGGTGGTGGGGGCGCCATTATCCCAAAGTCGCCATCGGGCTGGGATCCATCACTCTTGCCTATTACCTGTTTGGACTTCAGGCCGGCCCCAGGGTGTTTGATGCCTTCCACGAGTACATCAGCTTCATCGCCATGATCGGCGCACTCTACGTGGTGAGTGGCGGGATTCACATTCAAGTCAAAGGGGAGGCAACACCCTGGGCAAACCTGGGATTTCTGGCCGTCGGGACCATCCTTGCCAATATGCTCGGAACGACGGGGGCCTCCATGCTCCTCATCCGTCCCTGGATTCGGATGAATAAGTACCGAATCACCGCCCATCACATCGTTTTCTTCATTTTCATCATCTCCAACGTCGCCGGATGCCTGACGCCGATTGGCGATCCGCCTCTGTTTCTCGGTTATATCAAGGGCATCCCCTTCTGGTGGGTTGCCGAACATTGCTGGCCGATGTGGGGAGTCGGGGTTGCCACTCTGTTACTCATGTTTCTGGTCGTTGATGTTCAGAATTATCGCCGGGTCCCCAAACCGGTCCGGGACCAGCATTCCGGGCACGGAGAGACATTCAAGGTCACTGGTTTGTTGAATATCGTTTTCCTCGGGGCTGTTCTCGGGGCCATCCTGTTTGCCGGAAATCCCCCCTTCCTCCGGGAAGCCATCATGGTCGCCGCCGCTGCCGGCTCCTATTTCCTCACCCCCCGGTCCGTCCACGAATCCAACGATTTCAATTTTCATCCCGTCAAGGAGGTGGCCATCCTCTTCATCGGGATCTTTGCCACCATGATGCCGGCACTGGACTGGTTGGCGGTCAATGCCCGGGAATTGGGTAATCCAACCCCGACCTTTTTCTATTTTGGCAGCGGGATTCTCAGCAGTGTGCTGGATAACGCTCCGACCTATCTGAGCTTCTTGAGTGCTATTTTCGGTGCATTTATTGACAACGACACCGTTGCCCAGGTGCAACATCTCGTCCAGACCGGTGGCTCAGACCTGGCGACTTTTATCCACGGTGAGCACGCTGATCAAATTCGCCAGACGTTCATGGCGCTTCAAAAATACCACGGAGATTTGGTGGCCTCCAAAAAGGTGGGCACCGAGGAAATCGAGATCGCCTATCTTTTGGGAAACGTCGCGTTCAATCGCTACATCCTCTCCATTTCAGTCGGCGCAGTCTTTTTCGGTGCAAACACTTACATCGGAAACGGGCCCAATTTCATGGTGAAGGCCATTGCCGACCAGACCGGTGTGAAAACACCGTCCTTTCTCGCCTATATCGGGCGGTACACCCTCCCGTTTATGCTGCCCATGTTACTCATTGTTTGGTTTGTTTTCTTTCGTTGAACCAAATCCTCCCGAGGACCAGTGCACCTGGCATTCAGGCTGCTCCTAACGTTCTTTTTTGTTTTTCCAAAAAAGCGTTGAAGGCCGCCGTAACCTGAGCGTCAATCAAGGGGCAGAAACTAGGCTGGGCCACCTCAATCACACCGATTGAAAGACCGCAGCCCGCTCAGCGCTCCGCGCGGGCAAAGGAGGTTTGTTTGGTTGTTTGGGTTAGGCGGGCACCGCGAGGTGCCCGCTTTTGCTTTGCGCAGGATGGATGCTTGGATGCCCCCTTGAACGACGCTAGACTGTCCCCGAATCGAACGAGTTCATGCCCAAGGCTCAAAAACCGACTTTCCGTACCCTGCTCGTTCTGGGCAGGGTCTCGAACCTGCCGACAGTTTGGTCCAATTCGCTGGCGGGCTGGATTCTGGGCGGGGGTGGCAGCCCCGGTCGACTGTGGCTTCTGACCCTCGCAGCGTCTGCTCTTTATGTGGGCGGAATGTACCTGAATGATGCCTGCGATGCGGCATTTGACCGACAGCACCGGCGGGAGCGTCCGATCCCTTCAGGTGCCATCACCGCGGGCCTCGTTTGGAGGATCGGTGGATGCCTGCTGGCCTCGGGTTGGTTGTTGATGTGCTGTCTGGGGTGGTCAACAGCCTGTTTAGGGACGTTGCTGCTGATTGCGATCCTGGTGTATGATTTTGTCCACAAGGCGGTCTCATTTTCGCCGGTTCTAATGGCCTCGTGCCGCTTCTTTCTATTTCTGGCCGCTGCCTCCACTGGTGCCGACCGGGTCACTGGATTGGCTGTCTGGAGCGCGCTGGCTCTCGCCGGCTGGATTATCGGTCTCAGCTACCTGGCCCGACGGGAAAGCACCACCCATTCCCTGCGACATTGGCCCCTGGCAGTCCTTACTTTGCCATTGGGGCTCGCCTGGATAGCCAATGGAAATGATACCCGGCTTCGAGCCTTGTATCTGGCCGTTGTGCTTGTCGGTTGGTCGGCGTGGTGCCTCCGGCATGTCTGGGTGGACGCCAATCGCAATCTTGGCCTGTCCGTTTCCGGGCTGCTGGCAGGCATTTGTCTGGTGGACTGGCTGGCGGTCGTTCCGACCTACGGATGGGGTAGTGTCTTTTTCGCACTGTTCCTCGCGGCCGTTGCGGCTCAACGATTGATTCCCGCAACCTAATGGCGACCCTGCACGAAGAAACAGTTCCCCCGCGCCCGGTTCGCGAGTTTCGTAACATCGCTTTGACCGGGTTTATGGGGGCAGGAAAGAGCACCGTCGGCTTTTTTCTTGCGGAAATCCTGCGGTTTGACCTGGTGGATACCGATAAAGTCATTGAGGAACGGCAAGGCCGCCGGGTGACCGAGATCTTTTCGGAATTGGGTGAGCCTGCATTTCGAGCCATGGAGGCGGCTGTGGTGGAAGAATTGGGCCTTCGAACCGGACTCGTTATCGCTACCGGTGGAGGATTGATTCTTAATCCCACCAACCGCGCACTTCTTCGTCAACACGCCCTCATCGCATGCCTCTGGGCATCTGCGGAGACCCTCTTCGAACGGGTCCGGACCCAATCCCATCGTCCCTTGCTCCGCAGTCCCGACCCCCTCCTTCGGATTCGGGAGCTTTTGGAAGAAAGGGCCCCCATCTACCGGGAAGCCGACCTCCTGGTCGGAGTCGATTTTCGGCATCCCCCTGAAACGGCGCGTTTTATCGCTGAAGCATTTCTTGCCGCCCGGCAGGTTCCGGGTACTCAGTGAACCTTCGTGAGGCCCTGGAGGTCCGCTCCAGGGAACTGGGATTTGATCTCTGCCGCGTAACCCACGCTGGAAAGCCGGCTTCAGCCCCATCATTTCTTGCGGCACTCGCAGAAGGTCGACATGCCGAAATGGCATGGCTTGAGCGAGGCAAGGAACGGCGCACCGACCTCCAAAAGGTCCTCCCCGATGTCCGCAGCGTGGTGGTCCTCGGCATCAACTATCATGGGGATGATGCAGCTTTTGAACCGGTCCCGAATCCGGCATCGGCCCACGGAATTCCAACCGCCATCGGCATTGTGGCCCGCTATGCCCGATATTCTGATTATCACGAGATAGTGGCACGGCCTTTGGCCGATCTCGCTCATTGGCTGGATATCAAGGGCGGAGTGGGAACCCGCTCCCTGGCCTATGTCGACACTGGCCCGATTCTGGAGCGCGATTTGGCCCAGCGAGCAGGCGTCGGTTTTGTTGGAAAACATACGGGCGTGGTTTCCCGTCGCCATGGCAATTGGCTGCTGCTCGCAGAGATTCTAACCACACTGGAGATCAAACCGGATGCGCCGGAGCCAAACCGCTGCGGAAGCTGCACCCGTTGCCTGACGGCGTGTCCTACCCAGGCACTGCCGGCACCTTTCACCCTGGATGCCCGCCGGTGTATTGCCTACCTGACCATCGAACTCAAGGGGTCCATTCCGGTCGAACTTCGTCCGTTGATTGGCAACCGAATTTTCGGCTGCGACGACTGCCTCGCTGCATGTCCCTGGAACCGGTTCGCGCAATCGGGTGGGTTGTTGCAGTCGTTTTACCGTCCCGAATTGAACCGGCCCCGACTCCTGGATTGGCTGCAACTGGACGGTCCGGGGTTTCGTCGTCTGTTTCGCGGAACCCCTCTGGAGCGAACCAAGCGCCGGGGTCTCCTGCGCAACGTGTGTGTGGCGCTCGGCAACGTCGGCGACCGGGAGGCTCTACCTGCCCTTGAGAAAGCAGCTCAAGATGCAGAACCCCTCATCGCCGAGCATGCCCTCTGGGCCATGGGGGCGATCTTAAACCGGACGCCACGGCGATGAATTCAATCCATCCAGACGCCATCCCTTCACCCCTTGTCACGCCTCATCGCGCCTCATTCCCCCACCCCGGTCACCGTGACCGCCTTCACCCTCAAATCCCTCAACCCGAAGAGGGGTG
>CAIPFS010000501.1 GCA_903864375.1 uncultured Verrucomicrobiota bacterium | reverse complement strand
TTTCTGGCGGAATCGCAAACAAACCACCCGTCGTTGATTGAGACCGGATTTTCATCCAGGAGTACCCATGTTTCCGAGGGACGGGAAATCTGGGCCACCCGCCGGAAGTTGGTCACCTGCTTGGAATCTGGGGCCCAGGCATTGATGGGGTTCATCCAGCAATTCATCGACATGCTGCGGATGGAGGGGGCACCGCCGCCGGCACCATCGGATCGCTTCTGGGTCTTCCGATCTGCCGGGCACTTGTACGGCCCCATGGATCCGACGTACTTGTACATCAGGGAATCCATGACCAACTGGACATTGGTCATCCCGTTCGGGGTGCTCATGTCGCCCATGCACCATTGATTGAGGGGGTAGTTCTTCGTCGGGCTGACCGTCGAGACCATGCTGTCCTCGCCCGCAGACCGGACCAGGGCGTCGCTATAATCGCCCGAATAAAGGTTCCACCCCAGCATGAGCTGCTTGCCGTTGTTCATGCAGCTGATGCCCTGTGCCTTGGTCTTGGCTTTGCCCAGCGCCGGCAGGAGCATTCCGGCCAGGATGGCGATAATGGCAATGACCACCAGCAGTTCGATGAGTGTAAAGCCGTTGTGAGGGGCTTTCCGGAGAAATCCACGGGCATTCATGGGTAAAATGGGGCCTTTCGAGCTAATTCCGTCGTGTGAGTCATTGAAGATGCCATGGCTGGGCTTGGAGAACAAGGGTCATTTCCCCCCGGGCTTCTCGAAGCCGGGACCGAATTCCCTGCACCCATTGCGGGCTCGAGGGAACATCGGATGATCGTCCGGGGATTCCAGGCCCGCAACCCTGCGACGTCGGAGACCTGGGTTGGCCCGAACGACGATTGCCTGTCGGCATGGAATAAGGCACGATTCCGTTCAGGTGGGAATCACGCCGCAACAGTTTGCCGAAATGGAGGCCCGATTGTCGGGTCGCATCCGTTCAACCCGGGGCTCGGTCGCGGGAATTGCGAAACCGGACCTTACCCCCGTGGTTCACCGTCCGGCAACCCGGCTGTTGGGGTTGGATCCCTCCCTACGCGGAACGGGCTACGGATTCATCACCTTTGACAAGGCCCAACCGATGTTGCTGGCCTGCGGGACATTGACCTGCAAGAAGGACTGGCTGCGTTCCCGCTGCCTGGCGTACATCGCCAGCTCGCTCCGCGAGTTGATTCGGGAACACCACCCGGAAACGTGCGCCGTGGAAAGCCTCTTTTTTGCCCAGAATCAACGGACCACACTCATTCTCGGCGAGGCCCGCGGGGCGGCCCTCGCCACGGTGGCGGAAGCCGGTCTGCCGGTGCACGAACTGGCGCCCCGGAAGGTCAAGCTGGCCCTCGTCGGCTACGGTGCCGCCCAAAAGAGCGCCGTGGGCCGAATGGTCCAGCGATTGTTGAACCTGGCCGAACCGCCGGCTCCCGATGCCGCCGATGCCTTGGCCCTGGCCCTCGTTTTCGCCCAGGAAACCCGTCGCCCCGCCTTGACACCCCTCAAGCAAATTTGAACCGCAAACGTCCCAACGGGCTCGCACTTCTCCCGGACGCCTCGGACTTTGTTCCCACAGGAAGTCCCCGGATTCTGGGTGGAGAGCACCTCCAAAATCGGACGAAAATCGAAACCGTGAACCAGACGGGCGGCGGCGGACCTCAATGACGACGCAACACCAACTGATGGTCCACCCGACGGGTCTGAAGATATTCCAGGGGAGGTAGATCGGTCACCGTGGGGGATTCCGTCTCACGCAGGAGGTCACGGGCCGACCGCTGGAGGTCGGCCCAGCGCTTCCAATCCAGGGCGGCGGCATGGGCAATCTGCCGGAGAAGACTGCGCCATTCGATGATGATCCGATCGATGTCGCCATCGCCCAAAAAGTCAGTGGAAAAGCGATGCTTGCTAAAAGGATCCTTGTGAACGGAGCGAACGACGGTTTCAGCCCCGCTGCCATATTTGGGAGGAACTCCGTTTTCCAGGTAACCCGGGATGTTCTGGCTGCCAAACTTGCTTCGACACACCATGGACAATCGACCTCCCCAGCGATCTTCCGAACCACAGAAGCGGTAGCCGGCATCCAGATTCGCGAGGTCGTACAGCAAATCATCCAGGGGATAGCCTGTATCTTCCAGCGCAGCGGCAATCGCGAGGCCGTCCCCGCCGTGGAAAAAGCTGACGATCCGTCCCCGGAGGGTCGGCTTGCCGGCGGGATCCACCAGCGCGAGCCGACGCCACAGCAGGGCGGTTCCAGTGGCGGCCGTGAGCTGCTTGCAGATGGGAACCAGGGAGCAAACGGCGCAGTCTTCGGGAACAACCTCCCGCTCCGGCGGACGCCAGAGGGGGACGCCGTGAGCATCCACAGGGACCTTCATGGATTGACGGCCCAAGCGGACCAACGCCAGGATTTGGAACGGTTCCTCGAGCATGCGCACCAGGGGAAAACCCTGCTGGGCCAGGTGCAGTTCAATCTGTGGGACAACCTTTTGGCGCCATTGGCCCAGCGGGAGCTGTCGTCCGTTCCAGCGGGTCAGCCGTCGCACCCATTTGGCCAGGACCACCTCTTCTTCCCCCAGGCGTTCCGCCACCTTCAGGGAACGGCCGTACAAGCCATCGGCCAGGGTCAGGAGATCCCCCTGTCCGATTTTTTCCAGGGCCGGGGCCTCGGTCAAAAGCGGGCGCAAGCCGGGCGGTTGACCTTCGGCTGCCCGGTCAATGACCCGGATGTCGTCCAGAGGGCGCTCCTCATAGCTGGGAATCCGCTGCCATTCGCCCCTGGAATTGAACATTTCGCGGTGGCGATGACGGACATGCCGGGCCCGTTCGGCGTCGGTTTTCAGTCCGCAGGGGGCATCCGGATGTTTGAGCGAGGCTTCCACCCCGAGAAAGATCGGTTTGGTAGTGAAGAGGCGCTCCTGAACACGAACCGCCTCCGCAAAGGGGTCAAGGCCTCGGTCCGAGGCAGACGCCATCAGGCTGAGCAAGGCCCCCCAATCGACCATGCCGCTGCGGGCCAGCTGGCAGGCATGACCGTCGCGCAGGCGCACTTCGTTGGCGCTGACCAGGACATAGCCATTTTCATCCAGACCCCGTCGCCCCGCTCGTCCGAACATCTGGAGGACCTCGTCGGCTCGGAGCGGAACCTCCTGCCCATCCCGCCGATAGGTGGCCGAGGTCACGGCGACACTTCGCAGCGAGAAATTGATGCCCGCGGCGAGTCCCATGGTCGCCACTACCACTCTCAATTGGCCGGCTTTGGCGAGCGGCTCAATCACACCAGCGCGAACGGCATAGCTCAAACCGCTGTGATGATACGCCACCCGGGCCTTCAACAGCCGGGCGAGGTGTTCCCCCACCAGTTTGCGCTGTGCCTCGCTCAATTGGAGCGGAAAGGGGATCGGTAATTGCCGGGCCAGTTCCGTGGCAATGGTTTCGGCACTTTGCCGTCGGGGCGCAAACAACAGAACCGGTCCCAGGCCTTCAGCCAGAGCTCGGGCACACACCCGGGGCCAGTAGGACCGGATGCCCGACGGCAAATGCCAGTTCAATTGGTCGACGAAGACCTCGTCGAGCGGGACCGGACGCACCTCATGCCGGACGAGGACCGCCTGCCGCCCGAGACGGTTAAACCATTGCACCAGATGATGGGGATTGGCCACGGAGCCGCTGAGCAACAGGAGCTGGGTTTTGGCGGGAGCCAGGGCCAGGGCCAGCTCATAATTCAATCCCCGGTCATCATCGCCGAGCATCTGGTATTCATCCACCACCAGCAGGGTGGGGCCATCCCCCTGAATCAACCGCTGCTTCTGGGTTTCGAGCGTGGCCACCAGCACGGGCGCATCGAGATTTTCCGCGAGGTCGCCCGTGGCAATCCCCACGTTCCATCCCGCAGCCCGCCATTCCGCGAGCTTGTCGTTGGCAAGCGCCCGCGTGGGAACGGTGTAGATGGCTTGTCCACGCGGCTTTCCATGGTTGGACCAAAGCTCGAACACCCGGGTCTTGCCAGCCCCGGTGGGGGCCTGGACCACGACATCACGACCGGCGCGGAGGGCGGCGACGGCCTGCTGCTGCCAGAGGTCAGGCACGGCCACCTTGCTGAAGGTACCGGCGCTTTGGGGAGCTTCCCACTGTTCGGCCAGGGACTGCACGTCGCCACCATAACCCCAAACCGGGACCGGGCTGGAAGAATTTAGCCGGGCATTTGCCACGATTTCCACCGCCTCCCGGTCCGGAGGAAAAAAGATATACGGTCGTCCAAAACCCGCTAAACTTTCCCGCACCCGTTCCCTGCCGTATCCGAATCAGAGCCGGGGTCGGGGGACAGAGAACGTCAGAAACGGATGGAAGGTGGATAACTCGACGAAATTGTGAACAACTCTTCACCATGACGCCATT
>CAIPFS010000500.1 GCA_903864375.1 uncultured Verrucomicrobiota bacterium | reverse complement strand
GATGCGGCGTCGCGGGTTCCAACACCTGGTTTCGGTTTAAAGATGCCCCGGACCACCACGTAGAACACGGGAATCAAAAATATCCCGATGGCCGTTGCGGCAAACATTCCGCCGGCGACGCCGGTGCCGATGGCATTGCGACTGGCGGACCCCGCCCCGACACTGACCACCAGTGGCATGACGCCGAGGATGAAGGCAAAGGAGGTCATCAAAACCGGACGAAGACGCAAATGGACCGCCTCCAGGGTCGCTTCGACGGCGGATTTTCCCGCGGCCTGGAGATCCTTGGCATATTCAATAATCAGGATGGCATTCTTGGTCGCGAGGCCAACGGTGGTCAGGAGTCCGACCTTGAAATAGACATCATTGGGCAACCCGCGAAGGGAGGCGGCGACCAGTGCCCCCAGGACTCCAAGGGGCACGACCAGAATCACCGACAGCGGGATCGGCCAGCTTTCGTAGAGCGCCGCAAGGCAGAGAAACACAACCAGGAGGGACAACGCGTAAAGGGTGGGGGCCTGGGATCCCGACAGGCGTTCCTCATAGGATTGGCCGGTCCATTCGTAGCCAATGCCGCGGGGGAGCTGCCGGGCCATTTCCTCCATGGCCCGCATGGCCTCCCCGGTGCTCTTTCCAGGAACGGCGGCACCCACCAGTTCGTAGGCCGGGAATCCGTTGTAATTCTGCAACTGGGGCGAACCGTAGGTCCAATGGACGGTCGTGAAGGCCGACAGCGGAACCATGGTTCCGCCGTGATTCCGCACATAGAGTCTGCCGACGTCCTCCGGTGACATGCGAAAAGGGGCGTCGAGCTGAACAATCACCCGCTGAACCCGGTTGCCGTTGATGAAATTATTGATGTAACTGGATCCAAAACAGGTCTGAAGCGTGGAGTTGATGTCGGCGAGGGCAACGCCCAGGGAGGTCGCCTTCTCCTCATCGACCTCCACCTTCAGTTGCGCGGCGTCATCAAGGCCCTGGACGCGGACGCCGACCACCACAGGATTGGTGGCCGCCTTGGTGAGCAGTTGGTTTCGTGCGGCCAGCAACCCCTCGTGACCAAGCCCCCCCAGATCCTGGAGTTCGAAATCGAACCCCGTCGAATTGCCCAGTTCCGCGATGGCCGGCGGATTCAGGGGGAAAATGATCGCGTCCTTGATCGAGGCAAAGGTCCCGGCAGCCCGCGCGATGACCGCCTGAACGGTGTGCTCCGCTCCCTGGCGCGAACCCCAATCCTTCAGGCGTCCAAACGAAAGGGCCGAATTCTGTCCGCGCCCGTTGAAGCTGAAGCCGGCCACGGTGATGAAGCTCTCGATTTCGGATTGCCGGAGGAAATAGTCCTCCACCTGGCGGAGGACCTCCTGGGTTCGTTCCTGGGTGGCACCGACCGGCAGCTGGATATTGGTGATGAAATAGCCCTGATCCTCGGCCGGCAGGAACGACGACGGCATGCGAGCATAAAGGAGGCCGACCAGAAAAACGATTCCGACGAACACGGCGATGGACGCCCCCTTGTGGCGCAAAATCCGTCCCACCGAAGATTGGTACCGGGTGGTCGCCTTCGAAAATGTCCGGTTGAACCAGCCGAAAAAGCCCCCTTTCTCATGCTTGTATCCTTTGGGTATCGGCTTCAGCAGGGTGGCGCACAGCGCCGGGGTCAATGACATGGCCAGAAAAACGGAAAAGACCATCGAAGAAACCAGCGAGAGGGAGAATTGCCGGTAGATGGTCCCCACCGAGCCGCTGAAAAAGGCCATTGGAATGAACACCGCGGTCAAAACCAGCGTGATGCCAATCAGCGCACCCGTGAGCTGGCTCATCGCCTTCTGGGTCGCCTCGATCGGCGGAAGGCCTTCGTCGGCCATGATCCGCTCGACATTCTCAACAACGACAATCGCGTCGTCCACGAGGATGCCGATGGACAGGACCATGCCAAACATCGTCAGCACGTTGATGCTGAATCCGAACGCCAGCATGGAGGCAAAGGTTCCAAGCAGAGCCACCGGAACAACAATGGTCGGAATGAATGTTGCCCGAAGGTTCTGAAGGAACAGATACATCACCAAAAACACCAGGACGATCGCCTCCACCAGGGTCTTGAGGACTTCCTCAATGGAGATCCGAACAAACGTGGAGGTATCCAGGGGGTAATCGACACGAACTCCCTGCGGGAAAAAGCGCGAAAGCTCGGATACCTTTTTTCGAACAGCCGCTGCCGTGTTCAAGGCGTTGGCGGTTGGGGATAGTTTGATGGCGACGGCGGCGGAGAGATGCCCGTTGACCCGGGCCTGGGTTCCATAGCTTTCCGCGCCCAGGGCAATCCGGGCGACATCCTTCAGGAAGACACGCGAGCCGTCCGCATTCGCCCGGAGGATGATCTTCTCGAACTCCGGCACAGTCCGCAGGGTTGTCCGGCCCTGTAGGATCACGTTGAGTTGTTGTCCTGGAACCGATGGCACAGCTCCGATTTGCCCAACGGGAACCTGCGTGTTCTGGGCCTGGATCGCCGTCGCAACCTCGGCAGCGGTGAGCCCAAAGCTGTCCATCCTGGCCGGGTCCAGCCACACCCGCATGGCGTATTGAGAACCGAAAAGATTGGCTTCGCCCACACCCGTGACGCGACGAATCGGATCGAGGACACTGGCGGAGATGTAGTTGCCCAGCGCGACCTCGTCGAGACTGTCGTCCGTCGTCGAGAGCGTGAAGAACATCATGAAGTTCCGCGTGGCCTTGGCCACGACGACGCCCTGCTGCTGAACCGTGAGCGGAAGACTCGGGGTTGCCAGCTGAACCTTGTTCTGAACCTGCACCTGCGCCGTGTCGGGATTCGTCCCCGGAAGAAAATACAGGGTGACCGAGGCGGTGCCCGCCGCGTCACTGGCTGAAGTCATGTAGAGCAGATTGTCGATCCCGTTGAGTTGCTGCTCAATGACCGACGTCACCGTTTCCTGCAAGGTCTCGGCCGATGCGCCGGCGTAATTCGCTGTGACCGAGATCGAAGGCGGTGCCACGCTCGGATACTGGGCGATGGGCAGTTTCGCAATCGCCAGGCCCCCCAGCACCATGATGAGGATGGAAACGACCCAGGCGAAAACCGGCCGGTGGATGAAGAAATGAGCCATGGCTCGCCCTAGTTGGCCTTGCTGGCGGGGACTGACGGAACAAACAAGACCGGGTTCACGAGTGAACCGGGGAGCGCCTTTTGCGAACCTTCCACCACCACCCGTTCTCCGGGTTTCAACCCGCGGGCCACGACCACTTTGGATCCCACGGTGCGATCCACCTCGATGACTCGGGACTCCATTTTGTTGTCCGCCCCCACCACCAGCACAGTGGCCTCACCCGCCGCCCCGCGTGTGACCGTTCGCTGAGGGATCGTCAGCGCGTTGGTCTTCATTCCCTCGACGATGCGAGCGCGGAGAAAGACTCCCGGGAGCAAAAGCTTTTCCGGATTCGGGAATTCCGACCGGAGGGTGATCATCCCGGTGGTCGGATCGACCGAGATATCGGAGAACAGAAGCCGTCCCGGGTGGGCGTAGGGGGTGCCATCCTCGAGTATCAACGTCACCCGCGCGGCGCCGCTGGCGGCACTTTGGAGAGCCCCGCTGTCGATGGCTTTCCGCAGCCGTAACAGGTCAGCACTTGACTGGGTGAAGTCGAAATAGACCGGGTCCAACTGCCGGATGACTGCCAGTTGTGTCGCCTCCGTCGCGCTGACCAGCGCCCCCTCAGTCACCATCGCCTTTCCAATCCGTCCGGAAATCGGGGCTGTAACACGGGCATAACCAAGATTCAATTCCGCCGTCTGGGCCGATGCCTTCGCCGCAAGGAATTCGGCCTCATTCTGACCGCGCAAGGCCACCGCCTGATCATAGACCTGTTTGCTGATCGCGTTGATCGGAACCAATTCCTTGTAGCGCTCGACGTTGGCCCGCGATACCTGCAAGGCAGCCTCGGCTCGGGCGGTGGCTGCCCGGGCAGCCTCGAGACTGGCCCACAACGGAGCCGGATCGATTTCAAAGAGAACCTGCCCCTCCTGAACATTCGAGCCCTCCTCAAAAAGTCGCTTCTGGAGAATTCCAGTGGCGCGTGCCCGGACCTGCGCTTCCCGGGTGGGGGCGATCCGTCCAGGAAATTCGGCCGCACGCTCGACAGCTTCCGTTGCCACCGGCACGAAGGAAACCTCCGCCGGCGGGCGCTCCATCACCGGAGCTCCGTCCTTGCGACAGGCGCAGAGGGCGACAGCCAGCACCAGCACAGGAATCGGGCAAGTCCTTCGGAGGAAAAAAAACGGCATCATCTTGCGTTCAGACGGCGAAATCAGGAATGGACAGGGTGAGAGGGACCACGGCGGCTGTCTTACGCGTCCCACCCCGCTACGCAAGCGGAATCCACTGGCGGATCCGTCCGTGCCGGACCGGCAAACGAATTCCGGATCGGCCAACAGCAAATCCGGAGAACGGTGCTGGAGGCTCCGGTCTGTCAATGAATCGCCGCCCGATCCACAAACTCCTTCACACGGAGTTCATAGGCACCGCCCACCATGGCACCTTCGCCCACCACAATTGTCAGGACGAGACTGTCGATACAGTCGCGGCTCGCCATGAATCGAACGCGGACCTGCCCGGGTTTCGGGTGCTTCTCCTGAAGCGCCAGGTAGCCCAGCATCACCTTTTGTCCCTCCCGGACCTCCAGTTCCACATGGCTGAATTCAGATCGGTAGTCCTTCAATTTGCCGCCTACCGTGAACTCCAGTTCCAGCCACGCAGCGTCAGGCCCTGCCGCCGTTGCCCGGATCTCCAAACCCATGGCCTTGGCCTCACCGACAGTAATGCTGCCAATGGACCGCATCGCGAGACATTCAAGGGAAGTCAACGCGACGAGCACCGCCCACACCCAGGGGTTGAGAATTGCCTTCATACAGACAAAACGTATCAGGCCGGAATATCTTAGGGTCTATTGCCCCATCGTCTGGATCACTTTTGGATCAGGATGCCCACCGTGGTTTGGCGGTCGGACAAGATGACGAGACGTATCCAACAAATGGCCATCGGGGGAAGATTGGGACGACGCAGTGGCAGACTTGGCTCCTGGTTTCGATGCCCCACTGACAAGCGACCAAAAACCCTCTCATTTCTGAAACAATTTCATGGACATTGTGTGACGGTTTGGCTT
>CAIPFS010000499.1 GCA_903864375.1 uncultured Verrucomicrobiota bacterium | reverse complement strand
TCTCGCCACGCGACCCTCCTCATCCCGCAGGGGAATTTTGGTGGTCAGGCACCAACCGGCCCTCCCGCGGGAATACCAGTGCAGCTCCAGACGATCCTCGATGCGGTTTCCGGTTCGCATCACCCAATCGTCCTGGGCGGAATAGCGTTCCCCGTACGGACTCGGAAAAATTTCCCGGGCTGATCGACCCAGAAGGTCGCATTTTTGGCGCAAGCCCACCCGGTTCACGAGGGATTGATTGACGGCGAGGTAGCGTCCCCCCAGGTCTTTCATGAAAAAGACCACATCCGGCAGATGATCGTACAGGTCGACCAGGGTGGAGCCCGCGGGAAACGATCCCAGACCCAGTGTCATCGACTTGACGTTTCCACCCTTTCCATGACGATCGGCAGCGCCCACAACCGGACCTTGCTTGAATCTGGCCTCATTCGCGAAAAAAAAGTTATCTCGATCCGCTTGGATCCGGCGAATCGTGCTGCGAGGATGGTGCGTCAAGGGAACGCTGCGCCTGAGCAACGTGGCAGTTCCAACCGTTGAGACGTGAACTGCTTTCCCCAACCTGCGACGAAATGAAATCTCACTGGCACGGTGTTTTTCCCGCCATCACCACGCAACTGCGGCGCAATGGCAGCATCGACTTCGATGCCACGGCCCATCATGCGGAGGTGTTAATCGACTCAGGAATCCGCGGACTGATTGTCCTGGGATCGCTCGGTGAAAATCAGGCCCTGACACCGGAGGAAAAGCGGGAGGTCCTCCGGGCAATGGTGGAGGTGGTGCAGGGGCGGATTCCAGTTCTCAGCGGGGTGGCCGAAACCAGCACGGCAGAGGCCGGCCGGTACATGCGCGAAGGCGAGCAACTGGGAGCCGATGGCTTCATGCTGATGCCTCCGATGAGCTATCGCTCGCCCGATTCCCGCGAGATCCTGGCCCATTTTCGCGGCGCAGCGAAGGCCACCGGGTTGCCGATCATGATTTACAACAATCCGATCAGCTACGGCAACGACCTGACCCCAGAACTGCTGGCGGATCTGGCCGGGGTTCCCAACTTCATTGCGGTGAAGGAAAGCAGTGGCAATCCCCGCCGCATCACCGACCTGCACCGATTGTTGGGGAACCGGTTTTCCTGGTTTACGGGTGTGGATGATTTGGTCCTGGAAAGCGCGATTCTGGGAATTGACGGCTGGGTGGCCGGGCTCGGCATCGCCTTCCCGAAGGAGAACCAGTATTTCTGGGAACTGACCCGAAAGGGGGCCTGGGACGAGGCCCGCCAATTCTACCAATGGTTCAGCCCGTTGCTGCACCTGGATGTTCATCCCAAGTTTGTTCAATACATCAAGCTGGCGGTGCAGGAGGTCGGCCTGGGAAGTGAATGGGTCCGGGCACCGCGCCTGATTCTGGGAGGCGAGGAGCGGAAGAAAATCATGGCGATTATCGAAGAGGGAATCGCCAACCGCCCCAAACTTCCCACCCCTGCCCCCTCCCCCGCTCCCGCTTCCACTCCTGCCCAGCCGCCGAACCCGGCCCCGGCCCGGTCTCCGGGACCAAAAAAGTCAAAAGCTGCGAGCCCGACCTGATTGGGTCACCGTCCATCTCGGCTGAAATTCGCCTCCTGCTTGTGAAGCTGCAATCTCTGGCAACGGTCATCGATTCTCACACCGGCGGGGAACCGACGCGGGTGGTCGTCGACGGTGGACCCGAACTGGGTAACGGTCCGATGGCGGACCAATTGAAACGTTTTCAAACGGACCATGATGGCTTTCGCCGGGCCATCATGCTGGAACCCCGGGGATCCGACGTCCTGGTGGGGGCGATCCTTCGACCGCCCAATGACCCGGCCCATACGGCGGGGGTCCTGTTTTTCAATAATGTCGGTTATCTCGGCATGTGCGGTCACGGCACGATGGGAGTGATGGTCACGCTGGCTCACCTGGGCCGGATTGAGCCCGGGGTTCATCGTTTGGAGACCTCGGTGGGATTGGTCACCGCCGAACTCCACCCGGACGGCTCGGTCTCAGTCACCAACGTTCCAAGCCATCGCCACGCGACCGGGGTTCGGGTGGTCTGCGACGACGGAACGACCGTCACCGGTGATGTTGCCTGGGGTGGCAACTGGTTTTTTCTGGTGTCGGACCATGGAAGAAGCCTGGACCTGCGGGACGTGGACGCGTTGACCCACTGGACTTGGGAAATCCGCCGGGCGATCAACGCCCAAGGCTTTCCCCTGGTCGACCACGTCGAACTTTTCGGGGCTCCTCCGCAGGGAGACGCCGACTCCCGCAATTTTGTTCTCTGTCCGGGCAAAGCCTATGATCGTTCGCCCTGCGGGACGGGTACCAGTGCCAAACTGGCCTGCCTCGCCGCAGATGGAAAACTGGCACCGCAGGAGCCGTGGATTCAGGAAAGCATTCTGGGGAGTCGTTTCGTTGGCCGTTACCGGTGGATTGACGCGACGCGCGGAATCATTGAGCCGACGGTTACGGGAACGGCGTTCATCACTGGTGAGAGCCGGCTCTGGAGGGACCCATCGGACCCGTTCGGCGGGGGAATTCCTGTCGGCGGGGCGTAGTCCGCGGGTCGTAAATTCCCGGCTTGCTCCGGACGTCCTGAATCGGCCAAATGAATGTGTTCCACGTCACCTCCGTCTTTCCCAAGATTCTCGCTCCTATCTCCACGCACTCACTGCTTTCATGAAATTCCCGTACCTACCCCTTGCCCTTGCCCTGACCGGTTGGATGGCCGTTGAGGCCGCACCCAAAAAAGTGATCGTTGTCACGGCCACCAAGGGCTTCCGCCACAGCTCCATAGCGACCGCTGAAAACGTCATCACCACCCTGGGTGAAACCTCGGGTGAATTCACCGTGGTCGACTATGTCCGGGGCGGCCCCAACGGAACCGACGATACCGACGTCAAAGAAAAGCTTTCCCTGAGTCACCTTCAAGGGATCGACGCGGTGATTTTTGCCAACACCACGGGCGACCTCGCCATTCCCGATCGAGAGGGATTTCTCAAGTGGGTCCAGGCAGGACACGGCTTTATCGGCATGCACTCGTGCAGCGACACCTTCCACGGGTTTCCGGGTTTCATTGAGATGCTGGGAGGCGAGTTCAAAACCCACGGAGCCCAGGTTCAGGTGGACGCCTATAATCAGGACCCGGCGCATCCGGCAACCCGGAGCCTTGGTCCCATCTATACTGTTTTTGATGAGATCTACGAATTCAAGTCGTTCGACCGATCCAAGGTTCACGGCCTGTTGACCCTCGACAAACATCCCCAAACCCATGTGCCTGGCGATCATGCGGTGAGCTGGTGCAAGGAAGTGGGGAAAGGGAGGGTCTTTTACACGTCCCTCGGGCATCGGGAAGACGTCTGGTCCAGCACCGCCTACCAAAAGCACATCCTGGGCGGCATTGAATGGGCGTTGGGCCTGGCCCCTGGCGATGGCAAACCGCTGGACACTGCCAACCACCTGAGCGCCGCCGAGGCCCGGGATGGATTCAAATTGCTCTTCAATGGAAAAGACCTGTCGGGCTGGAAGTATCGGTCAGCCGACGGCCCGAAATCGTGGGATGTCGAGAACGGCATGTTGTGCAACCATTTTGAAAATGGCGGCCACGGCACTGATTTGCTGACCGAGGGCCGGTACAAGGATTTTATCCTGCGCTACGAGTACCAAATCCCGCCGAAGTCCAATTCCGGCGTCTATCTCCGTGGACGCTACGAAATCCAAATCTTCGATGACGCAGGTGATGGTCACGACAAGGGCAAGAATGGAGATATCTACAACGTGGCCTCGTGCGCATTGATTGCGGCCCGCAAGCCGGGTCAATGGCAGACGGTTGAGGCCCGGATCATCGGTCAAAAGATCACCGTCATCCTGAACGGGATCAAGGTGCACGACGGCGTGCTGGTGGAGCACGCGACCGGCGGCGAACTGGATGACAACACCGATCAACCGGGGCCGATCCTCTTCCAAGGCGACCACGGTCAGGTGGGCTTCCGCAATGTCCGTATCAAGGCTCTCAATTAAGGATTGAGAGGGAGACGGACGACGAACATCATGGTCTGAGATCCCGCCGGATGTCACTTTCGGCGGGTCCGCCATGAATCCCCCCGTGTCTGCACGCCCACCCTTTCTGAAGAAGGCACATCCCTGGTGCCTGGTGCCCCTTGCGGCGACCCTGGCGACGACGGTCGCCCTGGGACAATCTCCGGAATCAGAATTCATCCCGGCCCAAGGCCAATTTGAACCGGGAGTGGCTCCCGGACCGGACCAACCGTTTATTGCTCCGGATATTCCCGATTCGATCCTTCAGGAAGCCAGCGTTGATTCGAAGTGGTTCACCCTCAAGCCGGGTCTGGTGATCCTCACCGATTACACGGCATTCTCCCAGGACACGACCAGTGTCGCCCAGGTGGGGCGACAGAATAATCAGACGGAATTCCGGGGTTTCCGGGCCATGTTTCGCGGAACCGTCGGACGGGAGTACAAGGTCAGTTATCTGGTGGCGGCCGAATACAACGGCTTTGACACCAACCCGAAAAACCTCTGGGAACTGACCGACCTGTCGTTCACGTTTCCCCTGTGGGGGCCAGCCACCAAACTGGTCGTCGGCAAGACCAAGGAAACTTTCGACTACGAGATGGTGGGGGATGCGGCCAACCTGCCGCATCAGGAGCGGGTGCTCAATCCGTTTTTTCTCTCCCGGAACATTGGCGTGAAGGTGGTTCAGGTCATTGGGGATGATCACCGGATGACCGCCTCCGCCGGGGTGTTCAATGATTGGTGGGTGACGGGGGATTCCCTGGACCGGAGTGGGACGGACGCTTCCGCACGGGTCACCGGTCTGCTTTGGGACCAACCCGATGGCAGGCGTTTCCTGCATCTTGGGATATCGGGACGCTATGCGGGTGCCGACAACAATTCCGTCCGGTATCGGGCCCGACCGGAATCCAACGTCAGCGACTACTATCTGGATACGGGCAACTTCACCTCCGACCACGCCTGGAACGTGGGATTGGAAGCCCTGTGGAATGACGGTCCGTTTTCCATTCTTTCGGAGTACAACCATGCCTGGGTCACGGCGCCCACCTCCGCCAATCCTGAGTTTTATGGCTATTACTTCACCGGCAGCTGGATTCTGACCGGCGAGACCCGCCCGTATGACCGGACGGTCGGCTATGCCCGGCGCGTGATGCCGACTCACCGATGGGGGGCACCGGAACTGGTCTTCCGGTTTGCCCATGAGGATTTGAACGGCGGTCTGGTGAGCGGAGGACGCTTCGACAAGACCTATGTCGGGATCAACTGGTGGGCCACCCGCCGTTGGAAGGCGGGGATTGGATGGAGCCACACCTGGCTGGACCGGTTTGGGACCCAGGGTAACACCGATAGCTTTCTGGCCCGCCTGCAGTGGATTTACTGAGGTGACGTTCCGATCCTTGAAAGGTGTGCTTCCCGATGACAGCTTTTCGTCCCATTTTTAGGATTCAATTTTAACCTATTGAATCAGAAGAACATCGGTAGGGCGAAGCTCCCGCTGAGCCGCGGCGGTCCAGACCACGTGCGTTTCGCGAGGGGAAGCCAATTGGCCGTCCGCAGGAC
>CAIPFS010000498.1 GCA_903864375.1 uncultured Verrucomicrobiota bacterium | reverse complement strand
GTTCCAAGGTTTGAATGACTTGATTCTGGAGCGCGTGAGTTACGCGGACTTGTATGACGGTATCAATGCCAACGCGGCGGGGTCAGGAAAATCATCAACTCCGTTTTCACCTTGGATTTGATGGTCCTTTTGAAGGCCGCCCCCAACCAGGGGATATCGCCCAGCACGGGAATCTTGCTTTCCGATTCATTGACCTGGGTTTGCATCAAGCCACCGATGATGACCGTCTGGCCATCGGGGACAACAGCCACGGTATCCGCATACCGGGAATTGATCACGGGGGCTGATGCCCCCGAGGAGATGGGTACCCACTGCGATTGGTCCGCGAGGGAGGAGGTTTCGGGATGCACGATCATCTCCACCATGCCGTCGCTGGTGATGAACGGGGTCACCTGGAGGATGATGCCCACATTCTGGTAGGTGACCGTATTGATCTGTCCGTTGACCGCATCAAAACGGGTATTGCTCACCAGCGGGACCTGCTGCCCCAGACTGATGGTCGCCGGCTGGTTGTTGCGGGCCAGAATCGAGGGACGGGAAAGGACCTCGGCTTTGCCTGCCTGGGCAATGGCCCGGACCGCCACCTGATAGTCGGCCCCGAGGATTTGATAAACCCCTGCACCCGGGGGCGTGGGACTGAACTTTTGGACATTCTGTCCCAAGGCATTCACCACGGAGCTGGTGGCAGAACTGCCGAGTCCGCCCAGACCGAAGACGTTGGCAATGGAACTGGTGTTCCCCGCCCCAAAGCCACGAGCGACCCCGCCCTCCACGCCGATATCCGAACTGTTATTGTGGGTGATCTCAAGAAACACCACCTTGATCAAGACCTGCGGGCGGGGATGATCGAGTTTGGTGATGACCTCCCCAATCTTCATGTTGGTATCCTCGTCGGTTACCACGATGATCTTTCGCGTTTCCGGATCGATGGAGATGACGGCGTCACCCACCTGCGTGTTGTTTGGGTAGTCCCGGGCGGTGGCACTGGAGGTTCCGGAACCTCCGGTGGTGCGATTTCCTCCCCCGTTGTTGGGGGCCTGCGCGAGGGCGGTCCCAAGCCCCAGCCAGCCGGCCAGGAGAAGGACAAAGATGCGAAGGGTGCTGTGGTACTTCATATGAAAGGATTCCATTGAGCGGAAGGGTTGAGGTCCGATCGCCTAGTTGCTTCGTCCAAATCCACCGCCTCCGCCGCCCGTGCCGCCTCCAGTGCCGCTACCCAGCCCGGAAGACCCGCTCCGGCTTGTGCCGGAAGTTGTGTTTTGAGAATTCGCCGAACGGGTGGACAGAGCGCTGGTCTGGGTGGTGGTGGTGCGATTGCGGTTTTGATTCTGGGTGTTCTCGAACAGATTCCGCAAAACGTCCTGCACCTGAACCGGGTCGGCGTTCTGAAGATCGTAGACGAACACCTTCTGCTTTCGTGCCGGATTGTTATCCAGCTGCTGAATCATCTGATCAATCTGCGCCATCAGGCCATGCGCCGCGCTGACGATGATCGAACTCGTCCGTGCGTCGGCCACAGCCAGCACGCGGGTCTTTTTCTTCGACATGGAACTGGAATCAGCACCGGCTGCCGCCGCCTGATTGAATCCGCCAAAGGGCCCACCTCCAAAGCGAACCTGCCCCCGGGAATTGTCCGTTGTTTTGGTATCATCCGGAAACAAACTCGACAGCACGCTGGCCATTTCTGCCGGATCGGCATACCGCAGCCGGAAAACCCTCAACTCCGTGACGTCCTGAACGTTCGTATCCACGTTCCGGATGATCTCCTCAATGGAGGGCATGACGTCCTCAGGGGCATTCACGACCACGGAATTGCTGTGCTCATCCGCCACGGCGATCACCTTGGCCGCACTCGTCCGCGTGGCCGTTGGAGTGGCTCCACCGCCTCCGCCGCCCCCTCCACCAAAGCCACCGGGAAATCCGGGAAATCCACCACCGCCCCCACCGCCACGTCCCCCGTTGTTGTTGTTGCGGGACGTATCCGTCGATGGAAACAGATCCTTCAGAACCGTGGCGATTTCCTTGGCGTCGGCGTACTGCAGGGCAAACACCCGGATGGAATTCGCACCGGTGGCCGAATTGTCCAGGGCGCGGATGATTTCCGTCATGTGCCGCACACTGGACTGGGTGTCGGTCAGGATGAGGGCATTCCCTGCTTCATTCGCGGTCAGATTGGCTTCCGAGGGAATCAGCGGCTTCAGATTCTCGGTCAACTGCGCGGCGTTGATGTACCGGATGGGAATGATTTGGGTCACCATCTCATCGGACTTCGGGATGTTGACCGGATCGTTGCCGGTCTTGACGGGAATTTCGCGGCGGCGTGCGGATTCCTTGCTGACGATGGTCAGGG
>CAIPFS010000497.1 GCA_903864375.1 uncultured Verrucomicrobiota bacterium | reverse complement strand
CGCTGAATGAGGGTCACCCGTGTTCCCAACCGATGAAAGAACTGCGCAAATTCCAACGCGACGGGACCTCCCCCGAGGACGGTCAACGACACCGGAAGCTCTCGAAGGCCCAGTGCGGTGTCGCTGGTCAGGTACCCGATTTCATTCAGCTGGGCCAGGGGCGAAGGAGCGAGCACGGACCCCGTCGTGATGGCAAAATAACGGGCGACAAGGCGGCGCCCACTGCTCAACTCGACCGTGTGGGCGTCGATGAAACGGGCCGCCTCATGAAAAAAGGCGAATCGGCCATCGGTGAGTTGTCGACGGCGGTGAAGGGCAAAGTCCGCAATGAGTTCATCTTTCCGGTCCATCAACCGCGGAAAATCCACGTCCACCCGGCTGGCATGGATCCCCCAGGTCCGCGCCTCCTCGATTCCGTGACGCAATTCGGCCCCATGCAGGAGTGCCTTGGTGGGCATGCAGCCCCGCAGGATGCAATGGCCTCCAATCTCCGGGCTTCCCTCCACAACCGCGACGGTCCATCCGGCCGCGTGAAACGTCCGGGCGGCGGCATAGCCGGCACTGCCCCCGCCAATGACGATGGAGTCGAAAGTATCCGCGTTCATGCCATGGCCTGATTCCTTAACCGTGTCGTGTTGATTCATGGGGACTCGGGAGACTGAAGTCGGGGAACTTCCCGAAGGTTGGACGAAACCGGCAGGATTTCTTCCAAAACCTCCTTTTCAGATTTGCCGGTCAGTCGTGTCAACCGATCGCCCGCAGGTCTCACCCGCCGTTCGTAGCTCGAGACAGCTCCATTGAATGCTTCCGACGCATCGCTCAACCCCTTTCGGATGCGGTCAAAATGGGAGAGGAATACCTGCACCCGGTCAAAGAGTTCCTTGGCGGCATCACCAATCTGGCGGTTGTTAATGGACAATTCGTACTGTTGCCAGCTCACTGCGACACTTCGGAGCAGGGCGATCAACGATGCCGGTGTCGCCAGCAAGACCCGCTTTTCAGCCGCCCAAAGGATCAATTCCGGGTCGCCCTCGAGAGCGGCGCTGAACAGGGATTCAGCTGGAAGAAAAAGGACGACAAAATCCAGCGCATTGCTGAAGGCCTTCGGGTAGTTGCGACCCGCCAATTCCTTGATGGTTTCCTTGAGATTTCGGGCATGGGCCTCCAATGCGGTCCGGCGCTTCACCTCATCCGCCGTTCCCAGGGCATCCAGGAAGGCGAGGTCCGGCACTTTGGAATCGACCAGGATCACCCGTTCCCCCGGCAATCGGACGACCAGATCGGGCTTTCCATCCCCTTCCTTCATCTGCTCGGTAAAATCGCAATGCGAACTGAGTCCGGCCGCTTCCACCACCCGCCGCAGGGTTTCCTCGCCCCAGCGTCCCCGCGCCTGATTCGAACTGAGCACGAGTCGCAATCGCTGGGTTTCGTTCGAAAGTGATTCGCTTTGTGTCGTCAGCAACCTCAGCTGCTCCTGGACCTGACCCAGGGAGGTTTGTTGATGGGCTTCAGACTGCTGAAGGCGCTGCTGATAGGAACGAAGTTGCTCCTCGAGCGGACGAACCAACGCCTCAATTTTTGCTTCGCGTTGGGCCAGGTCCCCCTCGGCCGATGCCTTGAATCCAGCAAATTTCTCACCTGCAAGGCGAAGAAACTCCGGATTGTTGGCCGACAGGGCCTCGGCGGCCAGCCCCTTGAATTGATCCCGCAACAATGCCAGGGAACGGTCACCGGCCTGGCGCAATTCAGTGACGGCGACTTCATGTTTCTCGCGCTGCGTTCGCGCGCTTTCTTCATGGAAACGCCTCTGCTCGTTGAGAAGTGTGGTCACCTTCTCGACCTCCGCCCTCAGGCCGGCCCGATCCGATTCCAGCGTTGCGGTCTGGTTCCGCAGGGAGGCCACGAGCTCCCGGGCCTGCCGGGCCTCCTCCGATCGGACTTCCGCCAGTTGTTCAGCCGCCATTCGACGTCCTTCGGAAGCGGCGGCAGAATCCCGGGATGCCTCCAACGCGTGGCGCAGTTGGGTCACCTCGGTTTCACGGGAAGCCAGCTGGCTCCTCAATTCCGACTCCACGCGCTGGTCGGGAGCAGCCGAACGCCGGAGAAAGGCCAGCCAGGCCGCGATGGCACCACCCAGCGACACCACTACGGAAACCATCAGGAGCCACTCGGTACCGCCGAGAGCAGCAACTATTGAAGCGAAAACAATCATCGAATGGTCCCACCCGCCGGTACCCTTTTGGACCACCGGACCCTCAAAGTCTAGTGTCGCCTGACCGAAATAGCTTGCAGTTTGTTGCACCTAAAATGCCCCAGAGCGAGGCGCGAGGAGCCGAAAATCCGCCAGCGGCAAACGGTAATCCATTTCGGTCACACGATACCAGACGGCGGCCCGCCGGGATGCACGCATATCAACGTCGCAAGTTTGGAGTCACAATCTCGCAACGTGCTTTTGACAAAAGCCTTTCTCATCGACAACGTTCCGGCAACGGCTTCAACCCAGGCCGGTCCGTTGCTTACGTTGGACAACTGCTTCCGTCATGACAACCGTTTCCCCTTCTCCGCGCCGGCAATCCGCCGCAGGTGCCGCCGTCACCATTCTGGTCATTCTGTCTGCGGCGATTTGTGTCCTGTGCGTCATTCAATGGGTGGTTCAAGCGAAGCTCCGGGAGCGCATTGAAGAGGAAAACAAGGCCAAGAACGCCGCCCTTGCCCACGGAGCCGAACAGGAAGCCCAAGCCAAGCGCTATAGTTTTGAAATCGAACGACTCGACAAGGAAAGCAAGGGAAGCCAGGACCTCATCCGATCCAACAAGTTCGAGCTGAGCGCCCTGAAGCTGGAAGTCAACCGACTGACCCACGACAACGAAAAGCTGACCAACTCGGTCGAGACCTATAAAGGTGCCTACGAGAAAGCCAACGCAGCCATTCTCCAGCAGAACGAGGCGGTCAAGACTCAGAATGCAGCGCTCAAAACGGTCGCAGAAGAACGCAATGCCCTGGCCGAGAAGTACAACAAGCTGGCGGAGGACTACAACAAGGCGGTGACGGAATTCAACAACCTGGTCGAACAGGTCAAGAAGGAGCGGGAGGCTGCCGCCCAGGCCGCCGAAAAGGAAAAGAAGTAGTCGGCACTCCGAAGGGCTGTCGGCGGACATCCCCTGAATGCAGGGTGAGCAACTGGCGTCTTGACGGAGACGAGCATCCTTCCAACAGTTGCCCATCGCGTGCCGGTGCCATTGCCCTGCAGCACTGGGGCAAGCCCGACAGGGTAAAAGCACTCGATTAAAAGGGCGGGTTGGGTTCCCGCCGAACGTCGTCCATCATGATTCCATTTTCCGTTCAAGTCGGTTCAGTCCTCAGACTCGCGGTGCTGGGTTGCCTGCTTCTTCAGGGCTCCATTTTCCTCCATGCTGACGACCCGGCCCCGGTTCGTTCCATTTTCGTGGATGTCCGGTTGGAATCCGCCATCCGCCAACAGGTTTTTGCCAAGCGCTGGACCAATTCCCCACTCACGGCGGAAGATGTCGTCCATGTGGCCACAGTAAACGCCAATGGTCAGGGAATCACCAATCTGGCGGGACTGGAATATTGCCGCGAACTGGCGTCTGCAGACCTTGCGGGCAATCAGATCACCGATCTTGCACCGATTTCCGGACTGCGCCAGCTGCAGTACTTGAATCTCGCGACGAACCATATTCAGGACGTTGCGCCACTGGCAACCAATGGGGCCCTGCAGTACCTGGAACTCTCCCACAACCACGTGACCGATTTCAGCCCGCTTCACGGTTTGAGCAACCTGGCCAATCTGTATCTCGGCTTCAATTCAGTCCGGAGCCTGGCTCCGGCAACCAATTTTCACCGTCTGGTCTCCCTCTATCTGGACCACAATCAAATCACCAGCCTCGCCGGCCTGGAACAGATTCCGTCCGTCAACAGCCTCTCCGTGGCCCACAACCGGATCACCGACCTGACCCCCCTGCAGGCCTTGCAATCGCCCACATTCCTCTTTCTGGAAAACAACGACTTTCAGGATCTCGGACCGCTCGACGCCACTCTGCGCAAGGATCTTGCGGGACCCAAGCGGTTTGCCCCGTTCGTGCATGTCTATCTGGGCCGCAACCCCTGGAATGCCTCGAGCCGCGAGTTGATCAAGAAGGGGAAGGCGGACGGGTTTCGCTACCACGAGTGATTTTGGACGCTTTTGACTCCCAGCCCAATAAACTTATATTCGCGCGATAAAATGAAACACCTTCATCGTCTGACCGCCTCCCTCTTAATCGCCATGTCCACCGTTGCCGCCACCCCCCTTCAAGAGATTCCCCTCAAGGATATCGACGGGAAGCCGACTACCCTCAAATCGTACTCGGGGAAGGTCGTCTTGATCGTGAACGTGGCTTCAAAATGCGGGCTGACTCCCCAGTATGAAGCCCTCGAGGGTGTTTATAAAAAGTATCAAAGCAAGGGCCTGGTCGTGGTCGGTTTTCCCTGCAACGACTTTGCCGGTCAGGAACCGGGCACGGCTGATGAAATCAAAACCTTCTGCTCCACCAAATACAACGTCACCTTCCCGTTGATGTCGAAGCTGCACGTCAAGGGTCCCGAGCAACACCCCCTCTACTCCAGCCTCACCGGCAAGGACGCCAAGTTCCCCGGAGATATCGAATGGAATTTCGGCAAGTTCGTGGTGGGTCGTAACGGCGAGGTTCTCGCACGGTTTAGTCCCAAGACCAAACCCGATGACGCCGAGGTGATTGCCGCCGTCGAGGCAGCCCTGGCTGCCAAGTAAGCCATCCACCGGGCATTGGATTGCCGGAGTTGAGACCCTTGGGTTGAGATCCCGGGGTTGAGTTTGCTGGATAGGATTCCCGAGGTCGACCCGAGCAATCTTCGGGAACTATTTCGCAATGGCTCAGGCTGGCGGCCTGGCCATGGCGTTCCGGTAAAGCTGGAGGTATTGACGGCTGACCGAAGAGGCGCTTCGTGACCGGACGCTTTCCCGGATTTGGCTGGGTGACCCGAATTGAACATCACCCCGGACGAGACGATTCAACTTTTCAGCAAGGTCACCGACATCATCGGTACGAAAGTGTAGCCCCGACAGACCGGGCTGAACGATGTCAACATTCCCGCCGCTATCCGACACGATGGCGGGGATGCCACCGGCCAGGGCTTCCATCAGGGAAACGGAACACGGTTCGTTGCGGGACAGGACCACGTACCCATCGGCTTCAGCCAGAACCGCCGCGACATTGGAGGTTGGACCCGCAAGGATAAACTGCCCACTCAATCCATCCTCCTGGATTCTGCGGCGGAGCTCTACGGCGTAGGCTTGGGCGGGTGCGTCGGAGGTCGTCGGACCAAAAACGGTGAACTGGATGCGCTCCCTCACTGCCGGATCGAGGCGAAGCAGGGCATCCGCGAAGATGTCCCACCGCTTCCAGGCGACCAGATTCCCCAGGCCGATCAACCGGATGGGACGGTCCGGCGGCAGCCGGTTCGACGCGCGCAGCGGGTTATTGAAAAAGCCGTCACTGCAACAGGCAGAGATCAGTTCGACGCGGGGAGGGTTCGCCTCCACACCATAATGCCGGGCCATGGCCGGAGTCAGAAACACCCAGCGCACCCGATTCCATCGACTAGCCCATCGATACATTCCTGTACGGTTGGCATAGGTGTGACTGGTAAAGACACAGGGAGGACGTCCGGTGGCGGCGAGCAGGAGGATGAGGGG
>CAIPFS010000496.1 GCA_903864375.1 uncultured Verrucomicrobiota bacterium | reverse complement strand
GGGAATGAGGGGTGAGGGGTGGTACTCGCTGGTTGAATTGCGCGTCGGAATGCAGGTGCAGTTGAGCGGCCATTGATGCCGGGTTTGGAACGCGATACCTTCCTGAAATGGCTGGCGTCCAAACCGTACAGAAGCATTACGAAACCCATCTGGGAACCGTTTACTCCTGGACCATCGGGGATCTTGACCTGGCACTTTCACGGTCCGACGACTTTCTGACCTCCCTTGGCCTTCCAGTCACGCGTGGACAACTGGCTGTCGACCTTGGCTGTGGCTTTGGTCTTCACGCAATCCCGCTTGCCAGGCGCGGATACCGGGTTTTGGCCGTTGATTTTTGCACGGAGCTCTTATCGAAGCTCCGTGTGAGTGCTTCAGGATTGCCGGTCACTGCGGTCGAATGCGATTTGATGATGTTCGATCATCATCTGTCGGAATCGCCAGATCTCATCCTCTGTCTCGGGGACACTCTCACTCATCTGCCTGATATCGCATCGGTTAATGAACTGATTGATAAAGCGTCTGCAAAGCTGGCTCCGGGAGGAAGCATTGTCCTCGGCTTTCGCGACTATGTCAGCACCGAGCTTGCCGGTACCAACCGGTTCATACCGGTTCGAACCAGCGATGACCGTGTTTTCACCTGCTTCCTGGAATACGCTCCGGGACATATCACGGTTCACGATTTGGTTCATGAACGAACGCCGGAAGGCTGGAAACAGAAAATCAGTGCTTATCGTAAATTACGCCTGGACCGGAACGCAGTCGCATCGGAGTTGATGCGCCGCGGAATCCAAATTGTTCGAAATGAACTTAAAAACGGGATGGTCATTCTGGTCGGCCTTCAGCCCTTCTGAGGAATGAATCCAGCAGTTGTAACACGGGAAGTTCACTGAGTCGGGCTGGCGGCCCGTCCAGCGATTTGAGATTATCGCCCATCGTGAATTCCGTCCGCCTCGCCGTATTCTCCGGGTCCGACCAGCCCATCCAAGTGATCGAAAGGCCGCTTCCCTCGACATTGGGCGAGGGGGAAATGCTGGTTAAAATCGAGTTGGCCACCATCTGTGGTTCGGATGTCCATACGCGAGACGGACGTCGTGTGGAACCAATGCCGTCGGTTCTGGGTCACGAAGCTGTCGGGCGGGTGGTTGCCATCGGACTTGAGAATACATCCTGGAAGCCCGGAGATAGGGTGACATGGACTTCGGCGGCCAGCTGCGGAGTATGCGCCCCCTGTCATGACTGGCGGTTACCACAGAAGTGTGTGCAGCTTTTCAAGTACGGACACGCGAGTCTGGGTGATGGCACCGGATTGAACGGTTGTTACGCCTCCCATATTCTCCTCCGTCGCGGGACCTCGGTTTTCCCTGTTCCAGACTGTTTATCCGATGCCGTCGTCGCCCCGGTTAATTGCGCCCTCGCTACGATGGTCAGTGCGACCGAGGTTCTTCCCACTCCTTGTCGGACTGCGGTCATTCAAGGGGCTGGATTGCTGGGCTTGTATGGCTGCGCGATACTGCGCTCCAAGGGGGTCGCGCGGGTATTGGTGGTGGACACCGACGCCACCCGGCTCAGCCGAGTTCCTGCTTTTGGTGGTGAACCGATTCTGGCCAGCCTCCGACGTTTCATTCAGGCGGGACAGGTGGATGCTGTATTTGAGGTTGCAGGAACTTCGAGTGTCGTGGCCGAGGGGGTGGAATATCTGCGTCCCGGAGGATTCTATGTCTTTATTGGGATGGTCCTTCCGGGGACTTCTCTTGGTTTGACGGGTGAGACCGTCATCCGGAAATGTCTGACGATCCGCGGGGTGCACAACTACGCTCCCCGGCATCTTGAAGCCGCATTGCGCTTTCTTGAGCAAAATCTCGACAATCACCCTTGGTCCTCGTTGGTTTCTCCACCCTATCGATTGGCCAATCTCGAGGACGCCTTTAACGAATCGCGACGACGCACCTGGCCGCGCGTTGCTGTCCGCCCATGATAAAGGATGGAACAACCTTGGTTCCCGGCGCGACGGGCACTCCATCGACCTCCAACCGGTGGGTGACCTGGTTTTCAAACCCATGGTTTCTTTCCGTTTGGTGTACGGTGTCGGCTTTCGGGGCGTACGGATGCATGTATGGGCTTCGCAAACCATTCACCGCTGGAGTCTATGTTTTGCCCCCCTTCAGCGAAGGGATCAAAACCTGGTTGGTGCTGGCACAGGTCATGGGTTATACGGCATCGAAATTCATCGGTATTCGGATCATTTCCGAGATGGAACCCACCCGGCGGGGCAGGGTGCTTTTCGGATTGGTGGGACT
>CAIPFS010000495.1 GCA_903864375.1 uncultured Verrucomicrobiota bacterium | reverse complement strand
TTGCGGGGATCATCACCTCTTCCAGTCTAAATGCACCTCGGTAAAGCTCCTGCCGATCCGCAGCGGTCCGGAGCCACAGTTCATTCGCCCATGCGAAGTGAATAGGCCGACCGCAGATCGGCGAAGCAGCAGCCGAGGATGTCCGCGCTACGGCGTAGCGCAGGTTTCCAAACCTGCCGGGCCTTAGGACGAACCAAGGCGTTTGGGACGTGGCACGGCGCAGCCGACTCAGACGGTCGCCGGGTCCGGGTGAACCCAGGGGGCGCGATAAGGTCGTGCCAAGAGCTGATTTGCGGACTCATCATTGCTGATTCGCCCGGCCACCGGATCCCAGTGCAGGGTGCGTCCCAGCTTTTGAGACAGATTGGCCAGAATGCAACTGGTGGTTGAAATATAGCCTTGCTCGATGTCCGCCACCGGCTTTCCGCGGGTGGCGATATTGGCCAGCAGATCCCGCATATGTCCCCGGATGGCGGGAGCGACATGGGTTTCCAGGTCCTTTTCCGTTTTGTCTTCGGGATATTGTTCGAATTCGTAGGTCACATCCTTGTGAACGGCAGTGCCGCCGCCGGACGGGATGAAATCATAGCCGTTGACGCTGGCCTTGAGGGTACCCTTGTCACCGTAAAGCGTGGCACTCCAAGGATACTTGGGATCAGGGGCCTCCCCCCAGCTCCGATGGGTCCAGACAATCTTGACGTCTCCGAAATCAAACTCGGCGGTTTGAGTATCGGTGATATTGGCCTTGCTGCGGGGATCGATCAGAATGCCACCGGTGGAGCTCACGGAAATCGGCCAGCCGAGGTCCATCATCCAGCGGACCATGTCGAGCATGTGGACGCACATATCGCCAACGATTCCGTTGCCATATTCCATGAACGCACGCCATCCCCGGGGATGAACCAGGGCATTGTACGGGCGCAGGGGGGGCAGGACCGGTCCACAGGTCGTAATCCAGATATTCTGGCGGAGCGGTGTCCGGCGGGTTGTCGGTGGCCCGCATGTGGTAGTAGCAGCAGATTTCGACAAAGGCGATTTTACCGAGTTTTCCTTCGCGAACAAACCGGTCCCGGGCCTCGATCAGGTGGGGGGTGCTTCGCCGCTGGGTACCGATCTGGACGACCCGACCGTGTTTACGGGCGGCTTTGAGCAGGGCCTGGCCCTCCACGATATCAACGCTGATCGGCTTTTGAAGGTAAAGGTCAGCTCCAGCCTCGATGGCGGCGATGCCGTTCAAGGCATGCCAATGGTCCGGAGTTCCGATCAGCACGATGTCGAGGTCCTTTTCCTTCAACATCTCGCGATAGTCATGAAACAGGCGCGGCTTCTTGTGGGAGGCCTGGCGGGAGGCCACGATCTCGGCTGCCCCCTCGAGCATGCGACGGTCCACATCGCAGAGGGAAACCACTTCGACCGGTGAGACCTGGATGAGGCGCAGAAGGTCGGCCTTGCCATACCAGCCGCATCCGAGCAATCCCACCCTTTTCGGGGTATTCAGGACATCCGCCGCGTTGCTGCCCAGACTGGCCAAAGCCAACCCGGCCGATCCTAATTTGATGAAGTCACGTCGATTCATAACGGGAACAAATGTGCGGGAACTGTTGGGAGACTTTGATCGGGTGCCCGGAAAAAGCCAGTCCGCTTTCGCGAATTTGCGAATGGCACGCAGTTCGCTTGTCATGAGGATGAGAAGCTGCCCGACCTTTGGCTGGCTTGTGGGGAATCAAAAACCTCGTTGACTGGAAGCGCGCCCAACTAGGTTCCTCGTGGGCGGAAGGTCGGGCAGCCATTTTTAATCGAGGATGCCGGTCACCACCCAGCCCCCGGCAGTGCGGGTCAGTCGGCAGGTGATGCCTCGATGGGTTTCAACCTCCCATTCTTCCTGCTGCCAGCCGCCGTTTTCCCACCATTCGCCCGACTGTTTCCAGGGCCCGAGGCTGAATCGAATGGGACCCGAGACCGACGGTGATGCGAGGGCGTGCGGCGGCTCGGGAAGGCTCGACAGCGGGGGCGGGCCGGTTTCCACCCGGGCCGGTGAGGCCGGACGAAGTCGCCGAAAGGGCAGGGGACGCGGCAATCGCGATCCATTCGATGACCGGGGGACCGGTGCCTGTTCGCAGTGGGGGGGGGTGAGAAAAAAACCATCCGGATGATGCCGGTCCTGTCGCAGGGGGGTGCCAACCCGATCGGGTCCGAGCAGGGCTGAAAGTCGCCCCAACGTTTCCTGCAATTGATGGGGATCCTTGATGACTGCTTCAAACAGGGAGAATTGGTGATGCACCGGACGGGCCGGTTCCAATCCAAGGGAGACTCCCGTAAGGGGAGCCTCGGTCCGCAGTGTCTCCAGATACGTCTGGAGCAATCGAAACAGGATATCCGCCTGGGCAGTGGGATGGGGAAGAGGGAGTTGGCGTTCGCCGGTGGTTCCGTCTTCCAATTGCCAGCGTAAAGACAACGCACCCGCCACCAGACCAATGCCCTCCAGACGTTGACTGAACTGGTCGACCCAACGCCGGAGGATAAACAAGAGTTGTTCCGCCGTTTCGAGTGGGGGATCGAAGGGATATTGTTCCTCGAATCGCTCCGGCAAACTGACCCAGCGGAGCGGGCGGGTGGCCTTGGGGGATGCCGCCGCAAAAAGTGCAAAGGCTTCCAGGCCAATCCGCTCAGTGACTTCAGATTGCCCAAGGTCCAGCATTTCACCCACGGTATGGACACCCCATTTTGAGAAAAGCGCCGCCACATCGGAGGAGGGATGCAGTGCGGCAACGGGAAGTTGTCGCAGGAACAGCTCCGGCTGCTCAACGATTTGGATGGGAGGGCCCCAATGGGCGGCGTGCTGCGCCAGGTTGGGGGTGGGACCCATCCCGATTCGAGGCCGGAATTGATGGCCGGTCAGAGCAGAGGCCAGTCTTGCCGCCCAAACCTGAAGTTGCTCCCTGCCGGCCCCTTTCAGTTCCGCCAGAGCTCCAAGGTCGAGCGTCAGGATTCCCGGGCGGGTTTGCTCCACCAGAGGGGTGAATCCATAAGCGCACTGAATCAAGGCATCCGTGGCCGATGCCTCCTGGGAGGCGGACCGGGCACGAATGATGAGGTCCGGGCAGCGGGCCTGTGCCTGTGTCGGGGTCATGGGCACGGAAACACCGGCACGGGCCGCCGATTCGGTCCGGGCGCAAAGCCGGGGAGGATGGGTGCCTCCCTCGACCAGCGCCACCGATTGCATCCAGAGCTCCGGTTCATGGCGGAGCACGGCCTGAAGCGAAAAATCCGGGAGATGAATGACGGCGAACATGTTCAGGCGACCTGTTTTGTGAAGGGCGATGTCTGGGACGTGCCCTGGCGCTCCAGGTTGAAGTGCAGTTGCCAGAGGATTTTTCCTGCATCCTCCCGGGTCATGGATAGATCGAGTTGACGGGAGAGGCGGATGCGCACGGCAACTCCACTCACGAGCGGTTGAGGGGTGATGACCAACAGCGTCGTCCCCTGATGTTCCCGCAGGCGATCGAGGCGTGGCCAGACACTGGCGCGGATGCCGCGTAATTCCGCCGCCGGATTCAACTTCAAATCCAGAACCACCAGCGGAAAATTCCGGTCGCGAAGGAGGATGTCGGCCGCTTTGAGGGCCATGCCGGCGGATGGACAGCGCACCCAGAGCAGGCGGGTGAGTGTTTCGTCGTCGATCCGCTCCACGTCCAGACTGTCCGAGCCATCCACCAATGCCAGAAACTGTCCAGAAAGGGCGGTCTGACGGATCAGGGCGTGCAGTACCTGCGCCGTGCCGGAACCTGGGCCATCCCCGACCAATTCCGTCACTTCGCCCCGGGGAAGTCCACCCCCCAGCAGGGCATCCAGTGGGGGAACTCCGGTTGGAACCGCCGGACGAGGCGCAGAAACGGCACCACGGGAATGGGCATGCGGAAACCGCTCGGTCAGGAGACGGCGCAAGTCGACAATTTCCGCGGCAGTGGGCATGAAATCACCCCCGATTCAGGAGTGGAGGACAGCCTACGCGGTTGGTGGGCGGTGGAAACCGGAATTTTGACACCGGTGCACCCTATTTCGGTGACCCGGACAACCACGGTCCATCCGGTTCGTCGGAATCATTTTTTCCGCGAGTGTCTGCGCTGGCGGAAAGCGTTGCCCTCCTTCATGATGCCGCCGGGATGCAAACGCTGCGCCAATGGACCGGATGGTGGGTGAGTCTGATTTCGGTGGTTGCCGTCAGTTGTGCCACACCGGGCAACATCGGCGGTGATGGCCCGTCTTCGTCGCGCGACGGTGCATTCGTCGATTTCCACATCGATTCCGATGACGATTTGTGCTGGTTTGTCGCCCAGGCCCCCCAGGCAGAAGGTCCATTCAAAAAGGTGTTTTATCAGACCACGCCCCAGCCCGGGCGCGTCCTGCGGTTGCCCGTTCGCCCCGGACAGTCCTTCTTCCGGGTATCCCTGGTGAACCGGGTGGTGGTCGAAACGACGCCGGTGGCGGTAACAACCGTTCCCGGGCAGGTCACCCCGGTGGCCATTGTCCTGACCCCGGCGGGAGCGGTGCAGGTGCAGCGCGACGAATTGGGGGCTCATGCCACCGTGCGGGGGACCTTGCGAACCCGCCGCCTGGAATATGGACCTGATCAATCCTACCGCCTTGCCGGGCATCCGGAGAGTCCGGTCCCTTTTCAATCCATTGATCAAATGCCCTATTCCGGTCCGGGCGGAAAGTGACCAGCGCCGGGATACCTCTCCATGAACCAACCTTCACGCCGTAGCGCAGACATTCCTGTCTGCTGTATCGCCGACTTTCCAGTCGGCTGCGCCGTGCCACGTCCCGAAGCACTCCGGTTCGCCCCACGGCCCGGCAGGCCTGGAGGCCCGCGATACAG
>CAIPFS010000494.1 GCA_903864375.1 uncultured Verrucomicrobiota bacterium | reverse complement strand
GCTACCGCGATTGGGTGGTGAAGGCGTTCAATCGGAATCTTCCGTTCGACCGTTTCACCATTGAGCAATTGGCCGGCGACCTTCTCCCCGCGCCCACCCCCGATCAGTTGGTGGCCACCGGCTTTAACCGGTGCAACGTGACCACCGGCGAAGGGGGCTCCATCGACGCCGAATGGATCTTCCGATACGCCGTCGACCGCACCGCCACGACCGTCCAGACGTGGATGGGGCTCACCGCCGGCTGTGCCGTCTGCCACGATCACAAGTTCGATCCGTTGTCCCAAAAGGAGTTCTACTCCCTCTATGCCTTCTTCCATAGCGCTGCCGATCCAGCCATGGACGGAAACACCCTCCGAACAGCCCCGCTGGTTCAACTCAAAGGTGAGGTGGAAGAAAAACGGCTGCAGGAGCTCCAGTCTGACATCGAGGCTGCGGAGGCCCGCATCCAGACCGCTCTCAAGTCGGTGGACTACGTTGATCCGGCAACCCTGAATCCTCTGCCGGAGGCCCACGACGTCGAGCAGGTCTGGCTCGACGATGCGGCTCCTGCCGGATTCAGCCCGCAGGGTTCACCCCAGTTCGTCACTTATCCGCTTCCGGTGCTTTCCGGTCGGAACTCGCTGCGCCACCGCGCCACCGACGGTGTGCAGGATGTCTTCGAAACCGCCACGCCCACCCTGACGATTCCCCCACATGCCACCTTGTTCGCCTACGTCTACCTGGACCCGGCGAATCCCCCCACGGAGGTCATGCTTCAATTCAATAGCGGGGACTGGGAGCATCGCGCCGTCTGGGGAGATCCCGACGGCATCACCTGGGGTGAAAAAGGAAAGCCCAGCCGGATGATCGTCGGTGAGCTCCCGGACACGGCCGAATGGGTCCGTCTGGAGGTGGAGGCCGATCGGATCGGGCTCAAACCCGGGGACAAAATCAAAGGACTGGCCTATACCCAATCGGGCGGTTTGATGTATTGGGACAAGGCGGGCGTATCGGGCCATGTCGATCCTGCGCACGACCCCTCCCAGTCTTTGCTGGCCTGGACCTCGGCGAATGATGGCCGGGATTCCGGAGACCTTCCCGAACCTGTCCGGCGGATTTTCAAGGAGGTTACTGCGACAAATCGAACCCCGGAACAGGTCGCGATCCTGCGAAATCACTATCTCAGCAATGTCTGCCGGCTGACCCAGCCGGTCTTTGGCCCGCTCCACGATGCGGTGGCCGCCGCCCGCAAGCGCTACAACGAGTACAACGACGGCATCGTGCAATCCTTCATTTTTCGCGACCTGGAAAAACCCCGCGAAAGTTTTGTGATGATCCGCGGAGCCTATGACCGCCCCGGTGAACGGGTTTTCCGGAACGTCCCGGCAGCCCTGCCGCCGCTCTCCAACACCAACAACCCAAACCGCCTGGACCTTGCCCAATGGCTGGTCAGCCCTGAAAACCCACTCACCGCCCGGGTGACGGTCAACCGCTTGTGGCAACAGTTCTTTGGCACGGGTCTGGTCAAAACATCCGACAATTTTGGGTCCCAGGGCGAACCACCCAGCCACCCGGAATTGCTGGACTGGCTCGCCTCGGATTTCCGTGACAACGGATGGAACCTGAAACGGCTCGTGAAGCAGCTGGTGACCTCCTCGACCTACCGGCAATCCTCCCGGGTCGAATCCGACGTCCTCCAGCGGGACCCGGAAAACCGATTGCTGGCCAGGGGCCCGCGCTTCCGTCTGGATGCGGAGCAACTCCGCGATAACGCCTTGTTTGTGTCTGGTCTCATGGACCTGACCTTTGGTGGCCCCGGGGTGAAGTCGTATCAACCGCCCAATATCTGGGAGCCCGTCGCCTACTCCGGCTCAAATACCCGCGAATACCGACAGGATTCGGGTTCTGCCCTGTATCGCCGCAGCCTCTACGCCTTTATCAAGCGAACCGCTCCGCCACCCTTCATGGGAACGTTTGACGGTCCCAGCCGGGAGCAGTCGTGTCCCCGCCGGGATCGAACCGACACCCCCCTGCAAGCCCTCCAGTTGATGAACGATGTCCAGCATTTCGAGGCGGCCCGCGGACTGGCCGAACGGATGTTGAAAGAAGGAGGCACGGCGGAGGAGGACCGGCTTGTCTTTGCCTACCGCACGGTTCTGGCCCGTCGTCCGACAGCGCGGGAGCTTCAGATTGTCACCAACGCCCTTGAACGCCACCTCGAACGATATCAGGGGAACCCGGATGCCGCCCGCCAGGTGGTCTCCTTCGGCGAATCAAAGCCCGATCCGACGCTTTCCGCTCCGGAACTCGCGGCCTACACGCTCACGGCCAATCTCCTGCTGAACCTCGACGAAACCATCACCCGCAACTGATCATGAATCCGTTCCACGAGTTTCAACTCAACCAAACGCGCCGCCAGTTTTTTGGAAATTCCGGGCTGCGGCTGGGCGGAATGGCGCTGGCCCTCCTCGGGGCCCGCCAGCTGGGAGGTCAGATCCTGGGATCCACCTCAGCCCCGACGGATCGAGTCCATCCTCCCCTGCCCGGCTTCCCTCACTTCGCGCCCAAGGCAAAGAACTTGATTTACCTCCACATGAACGGGGCGCCGTCGCAACTGGACCTGTGGGACTACAAACCGCGCCTGGTGGATTATTTTGACAAGGACCTTCCCGAATCCGTCCGACAGGGGCAGCGCATCACGACGATGACCTCCGGGCAAAACCGGTTTCCCGTCGCCCCATCGATGTTCCAGTTCCATCAGGCTGGTAACTGCGGTCGCTGGATCAGCGAATTGCTCCCGCACACCGCCGGCATCGTGGATGACATTGCCCTCATCAAGACGGTCCACACCAACGCCATCAATCACGACCCGGCGTGCACGTTTGTCATGACCGGCAGCGAGGTTTCCGGCAAGGCCAGCCTCGGTTCGTGGCTGGCCTACGGCCTCGGCAGCGAAAACAATGACCTTCCTGCATTTGTGGTCCTGACCCCGACCTGGTCGTCCAAGTCGGCCGCACAGGCTCTTTTCACCCGCATGTGGAGCAGCGGCTTCCTTCCGGGACGCTACAATGGCGTGGCACTCCGATCGGTGGGGGATCCCGTCCTTTATATCCAGAACCCGCCGGGGGTCAGCAGCTCGGACCGCCGCACCATGCTCGACGCCCTGCACTCCCTCAACGATTCAACTCACGAACGCTTTGGGGACCCCGAGACGCTCACGCGCATCGCCCAGTATGAGATGGCGTTCCGAATGCAGGCGAGCGTGCCGGAGTTGGTCGATTTTCACGGGGAATCCAAGGCCACACTCGATCTCTACGGCCCCGATGTCACCAAGCCCGGAAGCTATGCCGCCAGCACCCTGCTCGCCCGGCGGATGGTGGAACGCGGCGTTCGCTGCGTTCAGATTCTCCATCGCGGCTGGGATCAGCATGGAAGTCTGCCCAGTGAGATCCGTGCCCAATGCAAGGACATCGATCAAGCCACCGCAGGACTCGTCAAGGACCTCAAGGAGCGCGGCCTGCTGGACGAAACCTTGATCGTCTGGGGCGGAGAGTTCGGTCGAACGGTTTATTCCCAGGGGAAGCTGGCCCGCGACGATTACGGGCGGGACCATCATCCGCGCAATTTCTGCATGTGGATGGCCGGCGGCGGCATCCGAGGCGGAGTCAGCCACGGGGAAACGGATGATTTCAGCTACAGCCCGGTGGAGAACCCGGTTCACCTGAATGACCTGAATGCCACCATCCTTCACTGCCTCGGCATCGATCACGAACGGTTCACCTTTAAATTCCAGGGCCTGGATCAGCGGCTGACCGGCGTCGAACCGGCTTCCCCGGTCCGCGAGGTTCTGGCTTAGTTTTCGATCGCGACACCTTCACGCCCGGAGCAGGCACGCCTGAAGCATCTTTTGCCGACGGACAAAGGTGCCGGATTTCGCACCCGGCACAGTCCGGCGCGCGTGCGCCACACCGGCGCCGGCCATGCCAGATGAGCCAGTGACTTAGGATCGACCAACGATCCCTGGGAACCAGGGTCATCCAACGACTCTCGATTTTTACGGGATCCGTCTCCCGCGATATCCCCAGTCGGGAGGTCAAACGCGCCACGTGGGTGTCAACAACGACTCCCTCCTCGATCCCAAAGGCATTTCCCAACACGACATTGGCCGTCTTTCGCCCCACCCCGTCGAGAGCCACCAATTCCGCCAGGGTCCTGGGCACTTCCCCTGCATGGTGATCCAGGAGCGCCTGACAGGCAGCCCGGATGTTCCGGGCCTTGTTCCGGAAGAGGCCAATCCGGCGCAGGTCCTGTTCGAGCACATCCGGGTCTGCACCGGCATAGTCGGAAGGAGTCTTATATTTCTCAAACAGATCCGCCGTCACAATGTTCACCTGCTTGTCGGTGCATTGGGCCGAAAGAACCGTGGCAATCAACAGCTCCAGTGGATTCCGAAACTGAAGTTCGCAGTGCGCCTCCGGATAGGTGGAGGCCAAAAGAGCCAGAATTGACTCCACACGCTTCCGCAACTCTGCCTGGGTTTCCCGCGACATCCCAGCGAACTACGGACATCGCCCGCCGGAGTAAAGGAGAAAGCGCCGCATCTGATTCGCCCAACGGTCCGACAGATTTGTAAACCTGCGGTGCAGCAGTACCCCACCCGCAGATTTCGGGGTCAGGCTGGAAACAACAGTGACAGAATGGCATTGCGGACGTCGTTCAGACGGCTTGGACCGGCGTCCGTTGCACCCATCACCCCATCCGTCTTTCTCCACGCTCTGGGGTTGAACCTTGGGACAGTGAGCAAGAGTCCAACCACCGAGGGATCAGAAAGCAAGGTAGGACGCCGACGACGGTGGCCGAAATCGATACGGGGTCTTATTCCACAACGGCGGGACATCTACACGGACGCAAGTCCCTCCGAAGGAGGGACATCCAACGGAGGGACGCGCTCCTGCAAGTCCCCAATTTCTGCAGGGATCATCGCCACTCCCGATCGAAAGACACCTTCGTAGCGGAGGTATCGCTACAATCCCGATAAGAACCGAGAGCGTGCACTATCGTGTGGTCGACTGAAACCGACCCGATCGTTCCCGAATCGTGGTCCACGAGGGAATCCCGGTTTGAAGTCGTCGAAAATCTTCAAAGTCGCCGTCACCGCGCCGGGGTGGCTGGACAAACCGGACAAAAACCTTCGCCGCCTTCCATCGCCAATGCTCCACGTGTCCATCAACGAACGCCAGATTGGCTCCCTGCCCATGCCGATCCGCCGGCAGGTCCAACCAGGTCTTTCCCCATTTCGATTCAAATGGAAAAAGTCCGAAGGTCGGATCTTCAATGCCGTTTTCATGAACGTCGATGAATGAATAGCAATCGCAGGGAGCCGGATCGTGGATTTCCGACAATCGCGTGTAACTGGCCAGTGTCTCCGGCCGGGTGTTCAACCAGATGCTTAAATTGTAGCTCCGGGTCCGCGGCACACTGCCACCCTCCAGCAGCGGAACCCGCGCGGAATCCGACGGACAGCGATAGATGGCCGCGGAGTGGAGGTACGGGAACAGGGCTCCGCGTTCGATATTGGACCGGGTGGTGTCCCGGCGGGCATTCCCCGGACACCACGAATTCCCGGTCATCAGAGGCGCGTTGGTATACCGTGCGTCATACAGGTAGTCGTTGGGGACCAATCGATCGTCATGATCCAGGCTGTAAAGCAAGAAGCCCATCTGCATCTGACGCAGATGGTCGGAACAGGCGCTCTGACGGGCCAGCTGATGACTCCGAAGGAGGGTCGGAAGCCACAGGAGCATCAGGGCCGCGGCCACAGCCACCACGACCAGAATTTCCACCAGGGATACGGCCTCGCAGAATCTTCCACCCCGACCAGGTCGGTCGGCTGCCGCCCATTTCAGCATTAGCTAAGAATAAGAGAACCCATCGTCGTGACAATTGAAAAATCGGTGCCGGACGGGTGACATCCCCCGCCGGATGGAGTCCATTGATTCGGTGGGCATTCCCCGTCAAGCTCCCCTCCGCACATGGACTTGAATCGAGGACCTGAACCTCCCACGGAAGCCACCCTGTTGGTTCCCCCCAACATCCTTCAACGCATGGATTTCGTCTCCATGTTTGGATCAGCGCGTCCCGTCGAGATCGAATTGGGCTCGGGGGACGGCTCGTTCCTCATCCACTATGCGGCCGCCCACCCGGAGCGAAACTTTCTGGGGGTCGAACGGTTGCTGGGTCGACTGCGCAAAATTGAGCGCAAGGGGCTTCGACTGAACCTCCAAAATGTCCGCGGACTCCGGCTGGAAGCCGCCTATGTGGTCGAGTGGATGATCCCCGAGGCATCAGTCGACGCCATTCATGTCTATTTTCCGGATCCGTGGCCCAAACGACGGCATTGGCGCCGCCGCCTCGTCAATCATGCCTTCGCCGCTGTGGCCTGGAAGGCCCTGCGCCCCGGTGGGGTTCTTTACCTTCGAACCGATCATTCGGGCTACTTTCAACAGATGCTCGAGGTTCTGGGGGACTGCACCAGTTTTCAAAAAGTGGACGAACCCGTCGATTTGCTCGGTGTCACCACCGACTTCGAAAGGGGCTTCAATGCCCGGGGAATCCCAACCTTGCACGCAGCCTATCAGCGTCCTTGCGATGGACGGGCGTGGGAAAACCCACCTCAACTGATTTTGAAAACCGTCGATCCCGACACGGACGAAGCCATGAGTGAGGAAGGTGACCTTGAAGATCAGGGGGACGCCGTGGAACCGGGCGAAGAAAGCGGGAATTCCCAGCCATCTCCCGAAGCAACGCAGGATGGAACCGCCCGGAATCGAAGCACCAGTGAACCAACTTCCTCGGTGAAAACGGTTCGATAGCCGGACGCCTGCAAGCGCTCACGCGTCGAACTCTTCACCCGCCGGTTCGCCGGATACCGGTCCGACATCACCACGACCAGTTGCGGCGACAACGCCATCAACAGGGCGTTGCCCAAGGGTTCGCTGTTGGGCGGAACACCGGTGATCACGATATCGGCATGGGTGATCCCGCGATCGAACCACTGGCGCTGTCCAGGCCGTCCCAAATCCCCCATCCAGACCACCCGGTATCCGTGGATCACCGTTTCCTGGACCAAGGCGCGGTCTTCCCCCCGCGAGAGGCGGTCGTCCTCGGACGGATGAAGGATTCGCCAGTTCTGGACCACCTGTCCCGGGGAGACGGTCTCCCAGAGGATTTGGAGATCCTTGCAGTCAGCGATAATTTTTCGGCCCGATGGAGAGCGACTGCCAAACGGGGACATCCAGAGGAACCGGGGTCGGAATTCTTCCAGCAAGCGGGGAATTCCCCCCACTTGTTGAACGGATTCCCCGGTGACGGATACGCCCGCCAATCGGCGAACTCCGTGCGCATGAAGGTACGGGACCATCCCCCACTCCACCGCCGAATCGTTGCCCCCGTCAAACACCACGGTGCCTTCAGGACCGCATTCCACCAATCCGTCGCCCCGAATCACGGTCAATCGGGTTTCCTGATGATGCCGGTACCAGGCGACACCAGCGGCCATGGCGACGGCCATGAACCCCACCGAAAGCAAACGCGGATATCGGGACCACCATCCCAGGGTGCCGCAGAGCACCAGGGCAAAATAGAGGAGCCACCAAAGCCACGGCGGGGATTCCGTCCAGACATGGCCATACGGCAGACGCGCCGCCGCATCGCTGGCCGCGATCATACCGTGCATCAGCACCCAGGCACTGGCGTTAAACACCCCGGCCAGCCACGGGGCCACGGAGCCCGTCAGGACCGAGGCAAAGTTGGCCGCGAGAGCCAGGCTGGAAAGGGGAACCACGACCAGATTGGCGAGCAAACTGACCGGGTTCAGGAGGTGGAACCAATGAACCGTGAACGGAAGGGAGGCCACGAGCGAGGCCAGTCCCACGGCGAGAGCCTGGGCCAGGATCCGCAGAGGCAGGTTCACCCACCGGTGCCACCGCGCCTCGAGGACTTCGGGGAGGAACGGATCCCGTGGAATCCGGAGGTATTTCTTCAATCCCCGATCGAGGGGTGG
This sequence comes from uncultured Verrucomicrobiota bacterium, assembly GCA_903864375.1. Lineage (GTDB taxonomy): Bacteria > Verrucomicrobiota > Verrucomicrobiia > Limisphaerales > UBA9464 > CAILNN01. Next base: position 3,561 of record CAIPFS010000494.1, on the reverse strand, counting down.
TCCCAGAAGCGCCAGGCCCGCCACAGCGGCAAACGACAGCTGAAAGCTCGCCTGAAACAGCTGACCGGGATCCCATACGAGGATGATCCACGCGGAAACAGCCAGGGAATTCAACAGTTGACCCGGACGATTCAACGTCCAGCCAGCCACCACCACGCTGCTCATGATGGCCGAACGGATGGCGGACGCCTGCCATCCGGTGGCGGCAACGTAAAACCAGACCAGCGGGATGGCTATCCAACCGCAACCGGCGCGCGACACCCGGAACAGTCGAAGAACCTCGACCAGAATCCACGCAATCAGGCCAATGTGGAGGCCGCTGATCGCAAACACATGCATGGTTCCCGAACGCATGAAGATGTCGTTGACCTCCCCGGTCAGCGGCGTCTTCCATCCCAACGCCATGGCCACGATCAATCGGGTGGCCTCGTCATCCGGCAAGCCGTGGGTCAGCAAAGCCTGCGCCCACGGGATAAAACGTTCGCTCCAGGGTGGCTTCTGTCGATGATTCGGCGCCAATTGCCAATCCTCCACCCGTTCCACCCGGAGGGTGAACCAGCAACCTTGAAACTCCAGGTAGCTCCGATAATCAAACAACTGGTCTGCCTCCGGCCCCGGTGGACGACGGAGCACCCCGGTCACTTCCACCTGCTGCCCTCGAAAGAATTCCCTGGGCAGGACCCCGGGGGTGTTCACCAGAACCAAGCCTCGCCCAGGATGACGGTTTCCCTGGGAAGACCAGGCGGACACCCGCAATGGAACCAACGTCCGCCCCCGCCACTGGCCCCGAAGCTCGGATAATCGGAGCGTCGGAGTCTCATCCACCTCCCCCACCAGGGTGACCAATTCATCGTTGGTGTCCAATTGGCGGCGGAGATCCCAGGGAGAATGAGGAACAAGCCGTTCTGCCTGATAGGCCCACCCAAGAAGGACCAGCGCCAGCGCGAGTCCAGGAATCCGGACCTTGCGATGAACCATGGCCAACAGAAGAGCCAACCCGGAGGCCCACGCCAGGTGATCGGGGCGTCCACCCCACCAGACCGCCGCCCCGACACCGAATGCAAAGAGCAGGGTCGGTCCAAGGGCGGGGTATTTCATGCAGCCCGGAGGGGAAGCACCGGGGCGGTTGGCGCAGGTTCGGAGCGGTCACCCCTCCGCCGCCGCCACCAGGCCAGCAGCAGGGCTCCCAAAAGCCCGATGGAGGCGCCGACTGCATCAATCAGTACATCACGGATACTGGCCTGCCGGCTGGACGTGAATCCTTGATGCCATTCATCCGAAGCCGCATAGGTCACCGCCAGCGCCCAGGCAAAAAAGGCGGGTCGCGCCCTCCAATGTAGACGGGCGTCCGGGCTGAAAGCCGTCAGGCCCCGCCAGAGGAGAACCGTCAGGACAAAATACTCGGCCATGTGACCACACTTGCGGATGGCGAAATGAACCCAGTCGATGCCTTCCGCTGACAGGAACGGAAAAAGGGTGTGGAGCAGCGGCACCAGGAATCTGGAGGTATGCGCCGATGACAGGGCATTGCCGGATCCGCAAAAAATCAGCAGCGCCCAACCGAGAGCCGGAAGCCAGTAGCGGATGAACGGAGTCACCCTCATGACGACGTCATCCCGCCGGGGGCGGCGGCGGTCGCCCACCAAATCCCCAATTCCTTTGCAGCGCGCGCATGTCTCTCCAGCAACCCGAGATCGATGCCTCGCAGTTCACCTGGCGTCGGAACGGACCCCACCTTTGACCACTCCCGGTACCAGGTCGCTGCATCCCGAATCGACTCCAATAGCGTGTAGGCCGGTTGCCAGCCCAGCCGAAGCCGCGCTTTATCCCAGTTCAGGGCCTGGGTCTGATACGGCTCGTTGCGCAAGGGACCACCGCTCCAACGAATGTCGCCCCCCCATGTCTCACAAATTTTCGTCGCCAGAAACGCATTGGCGATCCCCCCTTGTTCATGGGGGCCATAATTGAACGCCTCCCCTTGAATTCCCGATTCATCCATCCGGGCCAACTGCGTCATGTACCCGGTGACGATATCCAGTCCATAGGTGTAGGGCCGGGTGTAGGAAGGTGAAAAAATCCGCGGCGACTCTCCATCGATGAGTGCCTCGAAACAGTCGACAAAGATACGCCCTGCCCCGTTGGTTCTCGCAGAGGAATTCAGATCGCCACCGACAAGGACATTTCCAGCCCGCGCGATTCCAAAGTGCTTTCCGGCCACCTCCAGGTCCTGACGGTAGTCCTCAATGACCTGCTCAGCGCACGCCTTGGAAATGGCGTAGGCACCGGAGGAAAAGAGGGGATCCGTCTCAAGCCATCGATCATTCGCCTTGGGGCGATAGACCTTGTCGGTGGTGACAAACAGCCCGCGTTTTGCCACAGATGACAGTCGGAATGCCTCCAGAACCGTGGCCGTTCCGAGAGTGTTCACCCGGTAGGTTTCGAGTGGCCGGGCCTTGCAATCGTGGACCAGAGCCAGCGCCGCCAGATGAAAAAAACAGTCATTCTCCTTCAGGAGGTCCTGCATCAACCCCAGATCGTTGATGTCCCCCTGAACCAGGCGGACGGAATCTCCCAACCCCGCCAGCACAAAATTGGAGTCGGGAGGCGGCGAACGGAGATCCAACCCGGTGACCTTCGCTCCTGCCGCCTCCAGCGCGAGACAGAGCCAGGTCCCTTTGACCCCAACGGCCCCGGTAACCAATACGTTCCGTCCCTGATAATAGCCGCCGAAAAGCGAGGCTCCCGACGAGTGGTTCGCAGTCATCAGTTCTATGGGGCCGCCCAATTGTACCGTCCGATCGTACCGCAGCGAATGGCTCTGAAAGCCCGGAATGGGAGCCCGCGGCAATTTGGTCGGGTCTCTCCCCCGGGATTACTTCAAGCGAAGCGCAATCTGCTTGGAAATCTCGCTGGCCATGTAGATGTCGCCCCGTCCCCCGCTCTTGCGAGCCTGGACGTTGATGCGGGCCACACCCGGCTGGGCCTCCTCCACCTTCACGTACACCGTCCGGTTGTCGATACTGGCAACCAACAGATGTGCAATCAGGTTTTCGCTGGTCAATGTACCGTTAAAGGCGAGCGTTTCCTTTGCCGCTCCGAAGACTTGATCGACCGGGCGTTCATACCGGCTTTCGATGGTGTCCTTGGCAAACGGAACCCCAAATTTGTGACGACCCTCCTGCGTGCTGTAACATCCGGTGCTCCCGAACAGGGACACTCCAAGGGCAACGACCGCAAAAAGCTTCTTCATCATGTCACTGCAATCCAAACACAGCCGCGCGGGCGGTCAAGCTCCCGGTTGCAGCTTCGACAAGATCCTTTTTGCCACGAGCCGCAATGAAGGGAGCGTTTACCGTTCCTTCTCCTCGGCGTACCCCGGCCCTCTCCCCCGGCAACGAAAGGGAAGCCGGCCGTGATTTCTCCGGGGTCACGGCACCGCTCACCCCATGGTTGACAAGGCCGCAGGAATTTTTCATCCTTGGGAAGGTTCGGGTTGCAGCACGTTTCTTCAGCGGGGTCCCCCACCCCCACCTCCTTGGCGTCTGCGGCCCGAGCCGTTCG
>CAIPFS010000493.1 GCA_903864375.1 uncultured Verrucomicrobiota bacterium | reverse complement strand
TCGGACATCGCCGATCTTCTGTTCACCACCCGTTCCACGGTCATTGCGGGAACCACCCTGCCCGGGCTGGGATTGAACATCGCCCGGTATAATGTCGGCGCCAGTTCATCCGTCGCCATCGGCACCGATCATCTCCAGGCGTCGCCCAACATCCCGCCCTTCAAACAGATGCCGGCGTATTGGCTGAACTGGCTGAGCGCCGATCCGTCGTCTGCCAGTTGGGATTGGACCCAGGACGGACGGCAAAGGGCGGCCCTGCTCGCGGCCAAAGCCCGGGGGGCCAATCTCTTCGAGCTTTTTTCCAACTCTCCGGTCTGGTGGATGTGCTACAACCACAACCCATCCGGGGCTGATACCGGCTCCAATGACAACCTCCAGTCTTGGAACTACCGCCAGCATGCTGTCCACCTGGCCACCGTCGCCCGCTATGCCCGGGATCATTGGAATATCACCTTTGACTCCGTTGAACCGTTCAACGAACCGTCGGCCGGCTGGTGGTCCGCGCAGGGAACCCAGGAGGGCTGTCATCTGGATGTCGGAACCCAGGCCACGGTCGTCGGATTCCTGAGAGACGAATTGGACGCACGGGGATTGCAGTCCGTACAGGTCTCTGCCTCGGACGAAAATTCCTACTCTGATGCCCTCAACACCTGGACGCGGCTGGGTCCATCGATTCAAAGGAAAATCGGACGAATCAATGTCCATGGGTACGAATACGGCAACGGCCCCCGCGATCGATTGTTCCAGGCGACCCTCGGGACTCGTCTATGGAATTCGGAGTACGGTGAAGGGGATGCGTCCGGCCTTTCCCTGGCCCGGAACCTCGGTCTGGATTTCAGCCAGCTCCATCCGTCGGCCTGGTGCTACTGGCAACCGTTGGACTATGGGGGGTGGGGACTCCTTCAGGCCGACCCGGCCTCCCAATGGCTGGGAACCGCCAACCCCAAATATTTCGTCCTGGCCCAGTACACCCGACATATCCGTCCGGGCATGCAAATCCTGGCGACGAGCAATCCCAATTCGGTGGCGGCCTACGATCCCGTCCAGCATCGCCTGGTTCTTGTCACCTTGAACGACGGCCTTGCACAGACCATCCACTACGATTTGTCCGGTCTTTTTGACGTTCAAGGCCCTGCAAGGACATGGACGACGTCACCTTCCGGGAGTCTTCGCTATCATCTGGATGGAACCACATTTTTGAACACGAATACCCCACCGTTTTCGGTTCTGTTTCCACCTTCCACGATCAAGACCATCGAAATCGACAACGTCGAACGCATCGCTCCGCCCCCACCCCTGACGGTCCGGGCGCTGGGCCATCCGCCGCAACTCACGTTTGAATGGCCGGCCTGGGGTCAGTCGCTGGTGTTGAAAAGCTCTGGAAGCCTGACCTCGTTTCCCCGCTGGGAAACGGTTCCGGGAACACCGCAACGTGATGGCAACCATTGGATCCTCACGGTGACGGCACCCACCTCGAAAGCCGCCTATTACCAATTGCAGGCGCCTTAACCCGATCGTGCGTCTATCCATGGTCCGCTCTCGCCCTCCGATGGTGGCTGGTATAGCCTCCGGCCCTGCATGGCCCACCTCGTCTTCGACATCGAGACCTCGGCACTCGATCTGGAACTCTTCGATTCCGCCCAGCAGGAATACCTGTTTCGCGATGCGAACCGCCTGACCGGCGAGGAAGATCAGGCTCGAAAACGGTCCGAGATCACCCAGCAATTCAATCTGTGGCCATTCACCGCGCAGGTCGTGTGCATCGGCATGTTGAACGCCGATACCGGCCGTGGCCAGGTGCTCTATCAGGCCGATGACTACGCCGAGGAGGACGATGGAGAAAAGCCGGCGGTGGAATTCGTTCCCTGCGTCGATGAGACGGAATTGCTGACGGCATTTTGGGATGTGGCCCGTCACTATGACAGCATCGTGACCTTCAACGGGCGGGGATTCGATGTTCCCTTTCTGTATCTTCGCTCCGCCCTGATGAACGTACCGATTTCACGCAAGGACTGGCTGGGCTACCGCTATCAGGTCGAGCCTCACTGCGATCTGGCCGAACAATTCACGTTTTATGGAGTGAGCGGGAAAGATGGGGCCGCGCGGCGCTTCAACCTCGATTTTTACTGCAAGGCCTTTGGGATTCCATCGCCCAAGGCGGAAGGGGTCAGTGGGGCCGATGTGAATGCCCTTCTGGCAGCGGGCGAGTACCGGACCATTGCCGAATACTGCCTTCGGGATGTCCGGGCAACGGTCCTGCTGCACCGCGTCTGGCGCGAACGACTGGCGGGAATCAAGTAAGCACGGGTTCCTCGGCCACTCCTGCCATGAGCCGCATCAGGGCGGGCTGGGAGAATGCAGCCCGCGGTACTTCTCCCACCAGGCGCCCCTGGCGCATCACCAGAATCCGGCGACTCAGATTCATCACTTCCGGCAATTCGCTGGAGATGACGACCAGGCCCAGGCCTTCGCAGGCGAGTTCGTCCAGCAACCGGTGGATTTCGGCCTTCGCTCCAACGTCCACGCCCCGGGTCGGCTCGTCGACAATCAGCACCCCACATTCCCGCACCAGCCATTTGGCGAGGGCGATCTTTTGCTGGTTACCTCCGCTCAATCCACCGGTGACCGTTTCCAGGGAAGGGGTTTTCACCCGGAGCCGTTCGGCATATCGCCGTGCCACCTTCCGCTCCTCCGAGCGTCGGACGAAGCCGAAGGAAGAGAGGCGTCCCAGGGTGGCCAGGGAGGTGTTTTCCCGGCAATTCATGGATAGCACCAGCCCCATGCGTTTTCGGTCTTCGGGCAGCAGCCCCAGACCGGCCGCCAGGGCTGCGGAGACCTTGCCGAACGGCAATTCGCGGCCGCGCACCCACACCCGACCGGTGGCCCGGGGATCCAGTCCGAATACAGCCTGAGCCACCTCGCTGCGCCCGGCACCCACCAACCCGGCGAGGCCGACGACTTCGCCGGCACGGACCGAAAAACCGACCCCGCAGAACTTCCCAGGCGACGACAGGTCTTCGACCCGGAGCAACTCCTCCCCGAGGGGACGCGTGGCATGGGCAGGTTCACGAGACTCCACATCGCGTCCAACCATCTGGCGGATGACCCGATCGTTGTTGGTCGAGGAAATCGGTTCCGTGATCACGTGGCGGCCATCGCGAAGAACAGTGATGGAATCGCACAGCCGGAAAATCTCCTCCATCCGGTGCGACACGTAGACAATGGTGATCCCCCGCGCCTGAAGCTGCTGAATCAAGGAAAACAGATGTTCGCTCTCCGCCACCGACAGCGAGCTGGTGGGTTCGTCAAAAACAATGATGCGGGCTCCGGTTCCGACAGCGGCGGCGATCTGAACCAACTGTTCCTGACCGGTGCTCAGTTCGCCAATCGGTCGTCGGACGTCAAAAGGGGCGCCGATCGCCTCCAGCATGGTGGATGCCTGCTGGCGCATCCGGCGTCGGTCCACCCAGCCCAGGCGCGACGGAATCGAGCCGAGGCACAAGTTTTCGGCGATCGACAGATTGGGGCAAAAGGCCAATTCCTGATGAACCATTGCGATCCCGATGTGTCGTGCCTCCAGCGGGGTCTTGGGTGCCACCGACACGCCCTCGAGTTCGATGGTCCCGTCGTCCGGGGTGTAGACGCCGGCCAGGATCTTTCCCAGGGTGCTTTTTCCGGCACCATTCTCTCCCATGAGCGCATGGCAGGAGCCCCGTCCGATTTCAAAGCTGACGCCATCCAGGGCCTGAACGCCCGGGAAGCCTTTGGAAATGGACCGAAACGATAAGAACGACATGGTCGGCAGTGGCTGGGAACCACTTCAGTAGAAAAAGAACGGGCAACATTCTCAATCCATTTCACCAAAAACTTCCCCCGGAACATTCCCAGATCCATTCATAAAAAAAGGTCCCGCAAGGGACCTTTGGACGGGGATGGATGAACCACTCTCCACCTAGCGCTTACCCGACTTCTTGACCGGATATTTGCGCTCGGCCTTGACCACGATCTTGGGGAATGTCGTGGAAAGGGACTTCAAAAGGGTGTTCACCGACTTGCCGCCGCAGGTGCGGGTTTCAATGGTCACCACCGCCGCGCAATCCCCTGTGGTGGAAGCTTCCATGCTCAGCAGGGGGGTGCCGGTTGAGAAAAAGTTCCGGAAGCGGTCCAGGAACTGCGGGCAGGCCGCATGGTCATGGGGAATCGCTGCTGTCGCTGTGATCTGGTAACTGCGCTGCCGCTCGTGAGCTCTAGACATCGAAGTCCTGTTTGCCCCTTCCCGCCCGGAGTGTCAAAGCAATTCCCTCGGCGGTTGAGGTCCCTTTGACCTGGGCACCCCGCTTTGCTGTAACCGTCGGGCCGGCGATTGGTCTCGTTTCCCAGACCGCATTCGAGTCGCCAAAGCCATGAGATTGCGGAATGCCTGATTGAACCTGTTGGACTATGAGTCTGCCCAATTCCACTGCTCTTTCGTCGCCCGCCGGGCAACCCGCTCCAGTCCAGCCGCAGCCCTCAGGCTCCCGCTTTTTCGCCCTGGATGCCGTCAGGGCCGTCGCCATGCTCCTGGGTGTCCTCTACCACGCCATTCTCTTCGGAGGCGGCATGATGAGCGGGTTTGGAGGGGGAGGAACCGTTCCATCCACTGCGGTGATGAATTGGATTCATTCGTTTCGAATGCCGCTGTTCTTCCTTATTTCCGGTTTCTTCTGCCACCTGATGTTCCAGAAATATGGCCTCTGGCGGTACCTCTTCCGGCGTTGGTGGAGGATTGGAATTCCCTTCCTTCTGGTTCTGGGTGTGCTTGCCGGAATCAATTCCCTACAAGGAAACACCGGCGGCTTTCCTGGTGGAGGGGGCCCTCCGGGACGAGGTGGCCCTGGTGAACGAAATGGACCGGGACCCAATTTCGGGCCCGGAATGAACCGTCCCCCGGGTTCCGGAGCAGCTCCCCAGGGGTCCTCACCGACCAACGAGGTCGGAGTGGCCCCGGGGGCTGGACCCGGGCCTGGGGGTTTTCCATTCGGAGGGGATGGGGAAATGCCTCCGCCCCCGGCCGGGTTCGTACCGCCTTTCCTTCAGAAATTCGACAAGGATCAGGACGGTTCCCTGAGCGCGGCAGAATGGAAGGAGGCACAAGCCGAACTCCGAAAGCAATTCGCCAACGGACCCGCTGGATTTCCGGGGGACGATGACGACAACGGTCCGGGTGCTCCGCCCCCTGGCTTTGGACCTGGGGCGGGCGGTCCTCCTGGCGGAATGCCAGGAAGGGGAGGTCCCGGGCGTCCGGGTGGGTTTGGCCCGGGAGGCCCTGGCGGTTTCGGCCCCTTTGGTCGCGGCAATCCGATGGCCGACACCCTGTTTGGCAAGTACGCCGGCAACTTCCGCCTTCAGCACCTCTGGTTCCTGTGGTACCTCATGGTTTTTGCCACCACCGCTCCCTTTGTGGCCTTGGGCATTGGAAAAGTGGTTGGAGGTGCACTCGGCCGCAGACTCCACCATCTCTCATCCCAGATGTTCCTTTACGGCGTTGCCCCGGTGGTTCTTGCGGCCGCGAGCATCGTGGGCATGCAACTCTCCGGAACCTCTCCCGGGCAGCCACCGGGCGGCATGGCCACCATTTTTGGAACCTTTCCGGACGTGCTGTTCCGGTACGATCCCGATTGGCCCTACTTCTTCACCTACTTCCTGGCCGGTTGGTGGCTGTTTCGAAATCGCATCCATCTGAATGACATCGCCAAATATTGGGCCATCGCCCTTCCGGTCGGGCTGGGTGCCCACGTGGTATGCAGCCAGTTTTCCGGGGGCAACCCCTTCGCTCCGGGCCCCCAACTGGAGGTGACCACCCAGCTCTGGCGGTATTTCCTGTTCGGCATTTCGGTGGCGGGAACCAGTTTTGGAATGCTGGGCTTCTTTCAACGTTATCTGGACCGCCCGACGCGGATCACCCGTTATCTGGCCGACACCGCCTTCTGGGTATACCTGGTCCACCAGGATTTGTTGAACAAACTGGTTCTGGGCTGGGTGCGCCCCTGGGCCTTGCCGGGTTTGCTCCAAGGCGTTGTGGCCACCCTGATCACCTGTGCCATTGCGCTGGTCACTTTCGAGCTGTTCATCCGATGGACACCGCTGACCATTCTGTTTGGTCCGCCCCGGAAAAAACGTCCCGCTCCCGTGGCAGCCTGAAAAGGGGATGCAAGAGCGGTGGCCCTGCCGGGTCCCGCCGTCGTTTCATTGCGCTTTGGCTCAAACCGTCCGACGCTTCAACGCATGGAACGATTCGTGTCGCTGGTCCTGGGACTTGGGGTGGTGTTGCTGACGGGCTGTAATCCGTCGGGTTCAAGTTCTTCGCCCGGCGTCGCCGCCCCCCCACCGAGCCCCGGGGTGCCAGCGGCTGCGGCCGTCGCCGTCGCCCCTCATTATTATCAAGATCTGCCGCAAACGAATCTGATCAGGGTCCGCCTTCAAGTTGGTCCTGCCGAGACCGATGCCGAGCTGTGCACTTCGGTGCGGGAGGTGGCAACGGGGCTTATGCATCGCAAGGGGATTGCTCCGGAAGAGACCATGTTCTTTGCCTTCGGTGAGGGGCAGCCCCGGTCCTTCTATATGAAAAATGTGCCCTTTGATATCGCGGCAGCCTACATCAACACTGAGGGCGTGATTGAGGAGATCATTTCGTTGAAAGCGATGGAGGAGACCCCGGTCTCCTCAAAATCCACCGATATTCAGTACGTCCTCGAGACGGCACCGGATTGGTTTGTTCGACATGGGGTCAATGCCGGGGCCATTGTCCGCACGCCCCAAGGCGCACTGGCCACCAGTTTGGGCGGTCGGGCCCGGGTTCGTTAAACAACGGGAGCCATGCGCATTGCTGTTGCTCAGATCAACACCACCGTCGGGGATATCGCGGGAAACACGCAAAAGATCCGTGACGCCTATCGACGGGGGGTGGAGGCATCCGCTGATTTGGTGATTTGCCCGGAGTTGTCCCTGACCGGATACCCACCGAGAGACCTGCTGCTCCGGCGGACCTTTGTTCAGGCCAATCTGGATGCCCTGCACCAGTTGGCATCCGAAACGGGTTCAACCGGGCTTCTCGTGGGGTTTGTCGGTGAGCAACTCGAACAGCCCGGACGGAACCTATCGAATGCGGCTGCCCTGCTCGCCAACGGACGCATCGAGGCGATTCGGACAAAATCACTCCTGCCCACCTACGACGTTTTCGACGAGGACCGTTATTTCGAACCGGCCACTGAGAATCGTCCGGTGCTGTTTCGCGGTGTCCGCCTGGGGATCACGATTTGCGAGGATGTGTGGAATGATGAGGGCTTCTGGCCCGAACGACGCTACCGGCCCGACCCGGTTTCAGACCTCGCCTCTCTGGGAATCGATCTCTTACTGAACCTGAGCGCCTCGCCCTGGCATCTGGGCAAGGACATTACCCGGCGGGAGATGCTGCGAAGCCTGTCGGTCAAACACCGCGTCCCCACGGTCTATTGCAATCTGGTGGGTGGAAACGACGAACTGGTCTTTGACGGACAGAGCCTCGCGTTCAACGCCGCCGGGGGACAACTGATGCAGGGTGCCGGATTTTCAGAGGAAATTCGCGTCATCGATACCGCCACAGCGGGTGGTATGGCTCCCATCAACCTCGCCCCGGAGGCGGCGATTTACCATGCACTGGTGTTGGGAACCCGGGATTATCTGAACAAGTGCGGTTTCAAATCGGCAGTCCTTGGCCTGAGCGGCGGCATTGACTCCGCCGTGGTCGCCTGCATCGCCGTCGCCGCCCTCGGTTCCGACAACGTTCGGGGACTGGCGCTGCCGTCGGAGTTCAGTTCCACGGGAAGTCGGACAGACGCCGAGGAACTGGCCCGCAATCTCGGCATCCCATTCGACACCATCCCCATTCAGTCTCCCTTTACTGCGGTCAAATCCGGATTGGCCGGGGTCTTTGCCGGCCGGGGCGAGGACACGACGGAGGAAAACCTGCAGGCCCGACTGCGCGGGGTCCTGTTGATGGCGATGTCCAACAAGTTTGGCTCCCTGCTGCTGACCACCGGCAATAAATCCGAACTGGCGGTCGGTTACTGCACCCTGTACGGCGACATGTGCGGAGGACTGGCGGTCATCAGCGACCTGCCCAAAACCACCGTGTATCGTCTCGCCCGCTGGATGAATGATGAGGCCGTTGGACGGCTTGGACATCCGCTGATTCCGGACGCCAGCATCACGAAAGCCCCCAGCGCCGAACTCCGCCCCAATCAGACCGATCAGGACAGCCTGCCGCCGTATGAGGTGCTGGATGCCATTCTCGACGGCTATGTGGTCCGTGGGTTGGGTGTCAAAGCCTTGATCGACGAGGGATTTGAACCGGAAACCGTGAAGCGGGTGGTCCGGCTCATCGATAAAACTGAATACAAACGCCGACAGGCCGCCCCCGGATTGAAAGTCACCACCAAGGCCTTTGGAGTCGGTCGACGCCTTCCCATCGCCCAGCGGTGGAGGGAGGCGTAGCAGAGGATAGTGCTGGCGCACGACCAACTCTCCCATCGGCCTGGGCGAGGGCCGCCGCTCGTTTCATTTCAATGGGGCGATCCGAAAAAGGTGTCTGGAAACAAAAAGCCTTTGACGGGCGGGCAAGGCCACCGCTACTTTCCGCGTCCTGTTTCTGGGTTCCAGAGTAGCTCAATGGTAGAGCACGCGGCTGTTAACCGTGGGGTTGCAGGTTCGAGCCCTGCCTCTGG
>CAIPFS010000492.1 GCA_903864375.1 uncultured Verrucomicrobiota bacterium | reverse complement strand
TCAAGTTTTATGGCCGTCAACGCTAACGACATCCGAAAAGGGATGGCGATTCTGTACAACAACGAAATCTGTGTGGTGTTGGAAGTCCAGCATCGGACGCCGGGAAACCTGCGCGCTTTTGTTCAGGGCATCCTTCGCAGCGTCCGTACCGGGAAGAGCATGGATGTTCGCTTTGCCTCATCGGAAAAAGTCGAGACGGTTCCGCTGACCACCTATCGGATGGAATTCAGCTACAAGAGCGGGGACGATTTCGTCTTTTCCAATCCAGAGACGTTCGAAGAAGTCACCGTGTCGCCGGAGTTGGTCGGTGACGCGAAAAACTTCCTGATTGAGAACGGCTCCGTGCAGATGACTTTTGTCGAGGAAAAGGCCATTCAGGTCGAAATTCCCGCCAGCGTCGTTTTGACGATCACCGAGTCAGCCGAGGGCGTCCGGGGTGATTCCGCCAACAACGTCATGAAGCCTGCCACCCTTGAAACCGGTGTGACGGTGCAGGTGCCCCTCTTCATCAAGTCCGGTGAAAAGATCAAGGTTGATACCCGGACGGGCAAGTACATGGAGCGGGCCTAGTAGGTCAGGAGATCGAGCAGTTCCAGTCCGTGAGGTGTGAGCGACCAGCGTCCATCGCGCTGGCGCACCAGTCCGGCGCAGGGAGAAGCGTCGTGGACTCCAGTGTTGACTGAGAGCAATGCAAATTTTCCAGGCGATTTGAGTTCTGAAGCCGCCCGTGGGATGACTCGCGCTGGAATCCCGTTAAACGTCAGGGAAAGTTCGTAGCCCGCGATCCCTTCGCGTGAAGCCACCGGATTCGGCTGGATCAAGGCGGCGTACCGTTTGATCCACGGGAACGATTTGGCCCGGACGGTCACCCGGCACATTTCCGGTTGTGACTGAAGAAATCGAATGAGGCTGAAGCCCCCTTTCAGCCGGACCTCCTCGCGAAGGAGGGCTGCCGGGTCCACTCCCATGAGGTTGTGCCCGTGGAAGTTTCCGTGGTCATTCTTCTGACCCGGTTCATGCTGTGCGTACCAGGCGGCAAACCGATCACTCGCCACCAGGTCGATTTCAAAATGGACGTGGGCCCGGTCTTTGGTAATCCGCTGCCGGGTGTTTGAGGTCCGGCCCATGGTGGCGACCGTTTCTCCGCCACGAACGGTGTCTCCCAGCTTCAAGTCCTGCCGGATGGCGCTTAAATGGGCGTACAGCGTGTAGATTTCAAGGCCTTCCACCTGATGCCGGAGCACCAGGTAATTGCCATAGTTTGACAATCCCGGGTGTCGGCTGATGTAGGCCACCACCCCGTCCGCACTGGCCTGAATGGGATCGGTTGGCTCGCCACGTCGATCGTGGCTCAGGCACTGGATGTCAATGCCTTCATGGAATTGGTGGCCATCCGATCGGACACACCCGAATTGTCCGCTGGTCCACGATTTACCAGAGGTCGGGGTGAAAAAATGTTCCTCCCCGCCCGGCTGAAACAGGGCCTGGTTGGCGGTGGGTAATCGAAGCGGCTGTCCTGCGACGGCCGCCTCCAGCAGGGACAGGCCCAAGCCTGCCGCTATCCAAGAATTCATCGGTTGATTCAGCGGGGCTCCTGAAAGGCCTTGATGGCGTCCTCCGCCTTGTCAGGACTCTTCAGCCGGTCCTTGTCTTCATCTTCCTTGCCCGGTTTCGGCTGATTTTTCAACTTCACGGCAATGTGATTCAGGCCGAGGACGATTTGCCGAGCTTCCTCACGGGAGGCATCCGGGGTGAAGGCAATGCTCCCATCCCGCAACGCCTGGGTCATCTGGGGTGCTGCCAGCCATCGTGACGCAGGGGTTTCTTTGCCGGTGGACCAGGTGGACTGAATCGCCAGACGACGGTTCAAGTGGGCGACGCTGGCCATCTCCAGCACCAGTCGTCCGTGCATGTTGAATTCCACCCCGATCAGGAAACTGCCATTGGCTTCGATGATCCGTGCCGATTTGACATCACGTTCATCAATAACCGCGTCGCTTTCGACTTTAATCTCCACCGGAGAACTCCGGACGAGGGAGATGGTTCGGGCCGAAGTGGCCCGGTCATCGACCTCGACGTGAAGGCGGAGAGTGGCGACCGTATCCTTGTCGGCACTCTGTTTTTTGTCCTTGGGTGTGGTCTCACAACCCGTGACCCATAAGGCAGCGACCCCCAGCGCCAGGAAAAAGGGATTGAACCTGCCGTTGCGCGGCGGCAGTATAGACCATGAATTGGGCACCATTCGCTCAAACCAAAGACGACTATGGGCAGACAATCCAACAAAATCGAAAAACGCCGCCGCCGAATCAGCTACCTGAAACGTAAGAAGGAGCGCGATCACGCGGTAAAACCGACCCGTAAGGCCTGAGTTCCCGCGGTAATTCCGCTGGTGCCATCCTGATGCCGGTCACGACCAGCGCCGCTCCGAAAAGGGGGCGGCGTTTGGTTTTGGCAGTACCCAGTCCGGCCCTCCCGATCTTCCCCTCATGAAACTTTGCGGCATAGGCGACGAAGCCGGCCAGGCGCTCGATTCCCAGATTTCCGCCGTTAAAGCCCTTGGCTGGCGTTATCTGGAGCTGCGCAACGTGCTCGTTCCCGGTCATCCCAGGGCCAACCTCCATGACCTTTCCCCGGCCGCCTTTGATCAGGTCGTGGAGCGGCTGAAGCAGTCGGAAATTCAGGTCATCGGCCTTGGTTCGACGATCATGAACTGGTCCAAGCGTCTTTCCGACCCGTGGGAAATCACCTGGTCCGAGGTGGAACGGTCGATTCCCCGAATGCACCGGCTGGGAACCCGGCTGATTCGCATTATGAGTTTCAAGCCCGACGAGGATACCGTGGATCTTCCCGTCGACGTCATCCGTCGGGTGGCCGAAGTGACCCGGCGGTTTCAGTCGGAAGGCCTTCAGGTGGTTCACGAAAACTGCATGAACCACGGCGGGATGAGTCCGCGCCATGCGGTTCAGCTTCTCGACGCCATCCCCGACCTCGCCTGGGTCTTTGACACGGCCAATCCCGTATTCAATGCGGACCGCTCGCGACCAAAACCGTGGCCGCAGCAGGACCCTTGGGAATTCTGGATGGCCGTCCGCGACCGCGTCCTCCACATCCACGTCAAAGATGCCCGGTGGAATCCGGCGAGGAACGATGCGGATTACACCTGGCCGGGTGAGGGGGACGGTGCCGTTGCCCGGATTCTCGCGGACGCAGCCCATCGGGGATATTCGGGAGGTGTCAGTATTGAGCCGCACCTGGTCGCCGTCTTCCACGGCCCCGAAAGCGCCGCCTCGGATGATGCCCTTCGTCTGAACTTCATCGAGTACGGCCAACGGCTCGAAAGATTGATGCAGTCGGTGGGAGCGCTCCCTGTTGGATAGCAGAATCGCTGTCGGCCCTTCCGACGTCGGAAACCATGCAAACCCTCTATCTCGACCTGTTCAGCGGCATCAGTGGCGACATGCTCATCGGAGCCCTTCTGGACCTGGGGGTCCCGGGGACGACGTTGGAGCGGGGGCTCCAGCGGCTGAACCTCGACGGATATCACCTTCATATCTCCCGTCGGCACAAATCCGGCATCGAAGGCGTCAAATTTGATGTTCACCTGACGGCGGACGGGAGCTGCCACGAGATTTCAGGGGGAGCCGGGCACGATCCTTCCCACGAAGAGGGCCACGCCCACACTCACTCCCATGGCGCCGGACCAGACCACACCCATGTCCATGCCTCCGGACACGGACCCCAGAGGGATTTCAGAAGCATCCGTTCCCTGATCGAAGCCAGTGACCTTTCACCCTGGGTGAAGGAGCGATCGATTGCCGTGTTTCATCGCGTGGCGGTGGCGGAGGGCAAGGTTCATGGACTTCCGCCCGAGAAGGTGCATTTCCATGAGGTCGGGGCCGTCGATTCCATCATCGACATTGTCGGTGCCTGCCTCTGTCTCGAAGCGCTTGGACGTCCCAGGGTGCTGGCTTCGGCGGTGGTGGAAGGAACGGGCTGGGTGAACTGCGCTCATGGGCGGTTTCCTGTTCCAACCCCGGCCACCCTGGAAATCCTGGGTGCCCGCGGCATTGGGATCACCCAATGCGAGGAACCCCAAGAACTCGTGACTCCGACCGGGGCGGCCCTTCTGGCTGAATTTGCCGAATCCTTCGGTCCCATGCGCGGCCTCATTGCCCGCAAGACCGGCTACGGCCTCGGCACCCGCGAAAATCGAACCCGACCCAATGTGGTCCGGGCCATCCTGGCAGACGCCGTGGACGCCCTTGCGGATGAACCGGGCTGGGAACGGGACACCGTCGTTATTCTCGAAACCAACCTGGATGACGTCACGGGAGAAGTCCTGGGGCATTTCGTCGAATCGACACTCAAGGCGGGCGCCCTCGATGTCTTTCACACCCCGGTCCAGATGAAGAAAAACCGTCCGGGCACGTTACTGACCCTCCTGTGTGTCCCGGAGGATGCCGACCGTTTCACGGAGCGGTTGCTCCGGCACACCAGCGCCTTTGGTGTCCGTCGATCGGTGCTTGAGCGCCGGAAGCTGCATCGGGACTGGATCACCGTGAAGACGCCCGTGGGAGAGGTGAAGGTCAAGATCGGGCGGTTGGGTGACGAAGTGGTCCAGGTCGCACCGGAATTCGAAATCTGCCGGGACAAGGCGGTCCAGGCAGGCGCGCCCATCGCGGAGGTGTACGAGGCGGCCCGGGCTGCTGCCCGGGCGTTCCTTGCCGGAAACCGTCCGGAATGACGACGGCGGTTCTTGCGGTTTCCTATTTCAGAAACCGGATGGTCAGCGGATAGCGAAACAGCTCTCCTTCGCTCGCCTTGTAGGCCCCCACGCAACTCAGAATGATTCCCGAAACGTACAAGGCGAGGACGACAGGAATCCCGATGAAGATCAGGCAGAGCGGGACACTGATGAAGTAGTAGGCGAGCCAGGAGAGATGAAAGTTGAGGACTTCCTTTCCATGTCGATCCACCTCGGGAAACTCCGTCCGCTGCGTCAGCCAGATGACCAAGGGTCCCAGGAGGTTGCCAAAAACGAGATTGAAGGCAATCAACCCGGACAGGTGGCACAAGACCGTCCATTGAACCGTTCCAGCAGGAACCACGGCGGACGCCGGGGCCGGGGTCGATGCGCCGGAGGCCGGTGCACTCATGGGAGGAGGGGGAAGGTCATGCATGACAGAAGCTGGAACCCAGACGACGGGCGGAAGGGGCCGCGCCCTGCGAATGAAATTCCGAATCAGGGCGTCGATGACATCGAACTCATGAAATGTCGAGTGGTAAAGTGATGCCGATTTTTCGTGAATAGCCACGAGGCCCTGTGGTCGGGTAAGGGGCATGCGCATCCCTTTTGTCCGCAGAATCCCGGTGACTCGCCTTGGGCCGCTGCTCGTTGCGTCCCTGGGAACCGTCCTTCATGCCGCTCCGCCCGACTGGTTGCTGGATGCCTCGGGCTACACGGCCACGGTGACTTCGTCCAAAACCGGTGTGGTTCTTCAGAACGGTCTGGTGCGCCGCACCTTTCGGATCAGCCCCAACGCCGTAACCGTGGGATTGGACCACCTGGGTACCGGGACCAGCTTTGTTCGGGCCGTGGAACCGGAGGCGGTATTGACCATCGACGGCCGGGAACTGGCCGTGGGAGGACTTAAAGGGCAACCGGACCGTGCCTATCTCCTGCCGGAGTGGACGTCGTCGCTCACCAATGATCCGGCGGCCCTCGTCTTCATCGGCATGTCCACGGGAAATCCGGAAGCCCCAGTCCCCTGGACCAGCAAGCGCCATCACGCAGACATTCCGTGGCCGCCGCCGGGCATGTCCCTGGACCTGCGGTTTCGTGGACCCGAAGGTCCAAATCGCAACCTCTTCGTGACCGTGCACCATGAGCTCTATGATGGTCTTCCCGTTTTCGGAAAATGGCTGACGGTCAGCAACGGCAGTCCACGGGAAATCGTCATCGACCGATTCACGTCCGAGCAATTGGCCGTGGTCGAGGCAGAATCGGCCGTCGACGAACGCCCCAACATTGCCTGGCGCACCCCGGCGATCGATGTCCTGAGCGATTACATGTTCAAGGGCATGGACGTCGTCACCGGCAATCAGACGGCCACCTGGCAGCCGGATCCCGCATTCACCACCCAGGTGAGTTATGCCCTGCACACCCCGTGCATCCTCCGGGTCCAGCCTCCGGTCGGACCGGGAAAACATCTGGCGCCGGGCGAGTCGTTCACCACCTTCCGAAGTTATCTTGTTCTCCATGATTCCACCGAACGCGAACGCCAGGGGCTGACCCTTCGCCATGCCACGCGCGCACTGGCACCCTGGACCACTGAAAACCCGATCATGATGCACGTCCGCAGCGCCGAGACGAAGGCCTTCCGTCAGGCCGTCGACCAGTGCGTCGAAGTGGGTTTTGAAATGATCATCTACACCTTTGGCAGCGGACTGGAGATGGAGAAGGACGACCCGGCTTACATGGCCCGGGTCAAGTCGGACGTTGAGTACGCCCATGCGCGTGGGTTGGAGGTGGGGGCCTATTCGCTCTTCAGATGCACATCAGCCTGCTCAACGAACACAAGATCAATCTGCTGCTGCAGGGCGCCCTTGAACGGTTCTCGAAACTACCCGACGTTCCGACGCCGTTCGAGTTCGCGAAGACCG
>CAIPFS010000491.1 GCA_903864375.1 uncultured Verrucomicrobiota bacterium | reverse complement strand
GTCCAGCCCTGCCGACTGGAAAGTCGGCGGCACGGCAGACAAGAATGTCTGCGCTACGGCATGAGGCAGGTTCAACCCATGGGCCGTCCGCAGGACCGGCAGACAAGAATGTCTGCGCTACGGCGTGAGGCAGGTTCACCCCATTGCCGTCCGCAGGACCCGAATCGCCCTTATTGTATCGTTCCCAGACTTCAGGCCGCGGCCGCAGGCAGCGAACTGAACAGATTGGCGTGAAGATGCAGAATCTTGGCCACCGCCGTCTTCAGGTCGTCGACCACAAAATCATGATGGTCCGTGCCCACCCAGGGCGACTGGACCATGACGCTGGTGCACCCGGCGATTTGAGCTGCCTTGGCGTCGGGCCATTTGTCAGAAATGACAAACGAACGATCCAAATCGAGGCCCCATTTGAATCCCGCTTCGAGAAACAATCCGGGATTCGGCTTGCAGCACGGATGCGACGGGTCGTCGTCCACACAGATCAGGATATCGTCGATCGGCAACTGTCGACGCAGGAGGTCGTGCATTCGGTCCAGTTCGCTCCGGGAAAAATGCCCGCGCACCACCCCCGGTTGATTGGTGGCCACGATCAGGATGAAGCCAGCCCGTTTAAGTTGGGTCAACAACCCATGCGCTGCGGGGTTGATGCGGAAGTCCTCACAGCGGCGGGGAACGACTTGGTGCCGACCCGATTGGTCGCACAGGTTGAGAATCCCATCACGCTCCAGGAAGACGGCGGCTTTCATACCTGAGGAAAGAGCATCCCGTTTGCCAGATCCGTTTGAGACGGACCATACCGCGAGATCGGATCGAATTTTCCGAGGAAACTGACCATATCGCCCTGCCCTGACACCTCAGCGACCCCCGTAAATCGCCCGCCACGGCTCCATCTTCAGGAACCAGCAGAATCAGTCTCCGTGGGCAGCGGCGATTTTCTCAGGATTGGGAATTACTCTTCCGCCAGGTCGTCCGCCGAGCCGACCTGCTTCTCAATTTCATGCAAGGTGGGGACAACCCTCCCGATGGAATTGGCTGCGGTCTGACCCGCAAAGGATTTCAGAAAGAACTTGGCCACGCCAATGGTCTCGCCGTTCCGATCATGGAGCGGTGCGGTCACGACTCCTTCTCCGTTATCCTTGCCATAATACATCCGATTTTCAGCAAAGACCTGAAGCTCGGTGGTGGCGGCTTCGCGTCCGACATCGGTCGTGATCTTGGCGGCCAGAACATGCAATTCCGGGCGGGAGGTGGTCTTGCCGTAGATTCGAAAATTTTTCAGGCGTGGTTGAAGTTCATCCACCTGTCTCACCAGCTTTGCCGCCAGCATCTCGAGGGGGCGATAGGTCAGATGGGCATCCGAGAAATAGGCGACCGTATCCGACTTGGTGATGAAGCCGACGTGCCCCTTGGTAAAGCTGTTGTCGGTCAATTCAGGGATGGCCTCCTTTCCGTCCAAAAGCACCCGGATCTTGTTGCCGGTGCAATTGATGGAAAGCTGATACCACTGCCCTTTCTTGAGGGGACGATCGTTGCCAATGGGATTGGAGCGGACACCGTTGACGAATTTGTAGAATCGAACGTTCCCGTCGAGCGTGTTGATGCGGACGACATACCCATTCCGCTCATCCTGCGACCTGAAAACCAATCCAGCGATCTGTTCCAGGGCACCGGACACCACCTTGATCCGGGTGGAAAAGGTCAAATCCCCATAGACCTCCCCGTCGAGTGTCAACACGGGGAACCGTTCGTCCTCATTGGAAGGAGCGACCTGAGCGATCACGGGAAACCGATTGACGGAGACGGCGTTGGTATTGAACGGCTTGAACTCAGTCGGGAGATCGTCGAGGACGATTTTCCAGTCCCCGGGTTTCCCGCTTCCGGCCAGTTGCGATTGGAATCCAACGGGCAGCCTGCCTTCCACTTCAGTGCTCCAATCAAAAGTTCGCTCCGCCCCCCAGGCGGATATTGCCAGGGTCAGAGCCCATCCTGCCCCAAATAATGCTCGCACAGGGGCGAGCATACCAGATGGCGGTCCTGCGGCAAACCACGGTTTCGCCTGGAGACGTGTGACCGAAACAGCTTGAAGTTTGTTGC
>CAIPFS010000490.1 GCA_903864375.1 uncultured Verrucomicrobiota bacterium | reverse complement strand
TCAATGCTCAGGGCCAGCCGGCCAGTTACGCGAATACTGGATTGCATGCTGTGCTCGCGGGGCCGTCTGTGACCTACGCGGAATTCAACGGGATGGTGTGGCAGGCCACGGGGACCTCGGGTGCCACGGCGATTGTCGCCGGTCTGGCGGCCGGCCACGCCGCTGCCAACAATCTGACTCCCACCCAGACCGCTGGCTGGTTAAGTCAAACGGTTGGTTTTCATCATTAGAAGTGGCGGTTAACAATCCGTTACCGCTGCCAGTGGGCCAGCAGGGTGAAAAGCCAAAGTCCCATCATGGCGAGACAGGCGGCCAGTTTTGCGACCGCTCCCGCCAGCACCCCAAGCGCCGCGCCCACCCCGGCTCGACCGGCTTCGTGTAAACTCCTCCCGCCCGACAATTCACCCAGTGCCGCACCCAGCAGCGGGCCGAGCAGGAGACCGAGAGGTGGAATCCAGAACAGTCCGATGATCGCACCAATGACTGCTCCGGCCATCCCCCGCCAGGTGGCACCCAGCCGGCGTGCCCCATAGGTCGAGGCCAGGAAGTCCAGGAGGGTCACCAACCCTGTGACAAGAGCAAGCACACCGAGAACCCACCACGGCACGCTCCGATCCCCAAACCAGAGCCGATGGGCCACGGCGGCCATCAGGACAAGGGGAGGTCCGGGAAGCACGGGCAGGATGGCCCCCATCAGTCCCATCAGCATCACCAGCACGGTGGCCACCAAACCGATGATTTCATTGGACGACATCCGTTCAAGGCTACGCTCCGTCGGCCCGGTGGCAATGGCCCTGGAAACGTTGGGGCAGATTCCAATCGACGCGGGTGATACCGGACTTCCGTAACTTGACACGGAGTTGTGTCACCGATTTCCTTTGCCGGAAGGTATTAGAACTTCAGGTGTTATCCTACACCCCTACAGTATAAATATTGACCAACAATAGGCGGTTTCTTGGCACCTGTAATCCGAAGGACCTTCGAATTGAGTCGTAATCGGTGACTTATTCTGGCATGAAACATGCTAAGAATTTGTGAAACTGTCGTCCCCTGCTTAAACATGAAACACCGTCCATTTCAATTGCGGCTGCCCATTCTCGGACTTGCCGTGGCAACGGCCGTTCATTTGGCCGCCTCCTCCCAGCCGTCTTTCGATATCCTTTCCGCTGGCGGCGGTCTTTCTGATTTTGGCCGATCGATTACCGGCCCGTTGCTGGCGATGCCGGATGGTTCGTTTTTTGCCGTCACCATCTATGGAGGTCCATCAGGAAGGGGTGTGCTCCTCCATCTTGGACCGGATGACCTTCAACCGACTCGAATCCATGCGTTCAACACCGTCGGGGGAAGCGGTACGATCCCAGTCGGCGGTCTTGCATTGGGAAACGACAGCTTTCTGTATGGCACCACCAAATTCGATGGACCGGATAAAGGCTATTCCTTTGGAACGATTTTCCGTATTCAGACCAACGGGACAGGATACATGACCCTTCATCAGTTCGGCTCCATCACCAATGACGGCACGCTGCCGGTCGGGCCATTAACCGTGCTTCCGGATGGCCATGTCTTTGGGGTGACGACTCAAGGTGGGGCGGGAGGAAGTGGAATCCTCTATCGGATGAACGGAGACGGTTCAGACTACCAGATTGTGCATTCTTTTGGCAGCGATTCCAACGATGGAAAAAGCCCCCTCGCAGGGCTGGTTTTGGGCAGCGATGGTGCCGTCTATGGAACAACATCGGACGGGGGCACCCATGGTGGAGGTACGGTTTTCCGAATAGGCTCCACCGGAATGGACTACTCAATTATATCCCATTTGCCTGGCAGCGGAGGGCTGAACGGCGGTCCGGCTAGCGGGTTGCTTTCACTGCCGGATGGAACACTCCTGAGCACATCGCGCACCGGCGCCACCAACGGCGGATATGTGTTCGCCCTCCATACCGACGGATCGGACTTTCGCATCCTTCATGAATATCCGCCCTATCCTTACGGTACCAATGGGCACTCGCCCGCGAGTACCCTGGTCCAATCGCCGGACGGGACCGTTTATGGCATCACCTCTGCAACCGAGTTTACGGATTCGATCAGCATCTTTTCCCTGACAGGCCCGAATTTGGAATATAAAGAAATGGTGAATCTTGCGTCGCAGCATGCGGGCCAGAATTATCTTTTGACGGCTTTTAGCGACGGAGTGCTCTATCTGGTTCCAACTCAGACCATTTACCATCCCGTGGATGTCCTTCAATTGGATGTGACGACCCAACTGTTGACGCCAAAACTCACCCTGTCCTCTGGCAACAAAAGTTTCATTGCTTCGGGAATGAATGAGCTTTCGACTCTGGTGGAAGGCAACGATCACGCCCTTTACTTCCTAGCCTTTGGGGCCAACGGATCAACAGATGAATTGTTGCGACTAACGGAAGAGGGTCAGACCCTGGAGGTCGCCCATTCGTTTCCATTCACGGGTGCGGACGGGCCATCCCTGAACTTGAATCTGGCCCGGGATCGTACCGGTGTGCTCCATGGTTCCTGGGTTGCCAATTTATCCGTGGGCGATCGGTCGACCGTAAATTTTAGCTATGATCCCTCCACTCACACCTATTCCAATCTGGCGACCAATTATTCCTGGTTGAGCTCTCGTCTTGAAGTGGGCCCGGACGGACGTTGGTATGGCTCGGCACTTGGGTGGAATTCAACACTGTTCAATTCAGAGCTGTCGGGTGATGGATTCCGTCCATTGTTGGAACTGCCGGGGAATGCGTGGGTGACTCCCACGCCGGACTTCCATTTGTACGGTGTTGCGTCCGTTTCAGTGGATTCCTTCCCCCGGCGGGTGTTTCGAATGAACCTGGATGGATCGGGCTTCACGGTTCTCGCGGATGTAGCCCGATTGCCGGGAGGGCTTTCCAATGTCGTCAATGTCGTCGTGGGCGATAATCAGTTCCTCTACGGTGTCGCCAGTGCCGGTGGCCCCTTGGGCTTGGGTGGGGTGTTTCGTGTCGCCGTCGATGGGACCGTGTTTCAGGTTCTCCACACGTTTAAAAATGAAGTCGGCCAGAGTCTTTCGACCTCCGGAATCCTTCTCGCCGACGACGGGTTTATTTATGGTATCTCCGGCCTGATTCCTTCCGGGGGAACCGCTTATGGCGGATTTGTTTATCGCCTCAGCCAGGATGGCTCTATTTACGAGGAATTTCCTGATACCGACGCCATCGATTTTTCCAACCCGATCATCCAAGGCTCTGATGGGGCAATTTATTCAGAGAGCAGACTCGGACGTTGTGCGCGGTTCGCAATACCCGACCGAATCACCGTCTCCAACCTTCCGCCCCTGTTTGTGGCCACGGGTTCTTCGGGCGTCGTCGAGGTCCCAACGAATGCCTTCAGGAACCCACTGCCGAACCATCCTTTGACCTTTTCGGTGAGCGGACTTCCCGAGGGTCTGGTGGTCGATTCATCGGCACGAACGATCTCGGGCACAATAACCAAGCCTGGACGATACTCCATTCTGGTGACCGGGATCGATGCCGCCTCGCCCGGGCGCTCCGCCACCCTGACATGGACTTGGGTGGCCACTCCGAACCAAGGTATTTTGCTGCAAGGCATTGGTCGCACTTATGACGGTTATCCGGTGGTTCAGGGCGTGGCAATGCCCGGTGTTTCTTACACCGTCCAGGCCGCTGATCAATTGGGTGGTCCATGGTTCGATGTCGGAACCGGCATCGCCGACACCAAAGGAAACCTGGCCGTTGTCGATTCCTCACCCGGCTCAACTGGGACGCGATACTATCGTGTCGGTTCCGGATTGTGATGGGTCCTGCGGACGGCCAATTGGCTTCGCCCATGCGGATGGGATGTAGTTCGTGCTTCCTAACGCGCGGCTGGAGCCTTGCCCTACTGATATCGTTCAGATTCAACTGGTTACATCTGAATCATTTGGAATTGAAGAAAAGCTGCCCCTTGAAAGGCTGACTTCGATGGGGAAAATCGCGGTAAGCGATTAGGAAAATGGTGCATCCGCAAGGAGTTGAACCTTGAACCTTCTGATCCGTAGTCAGATGCTCTATCCAATTGAGCTACGGATGCGACCGGCCTCAAGAGATATCGGGATACCCGTTGGCTGGCAAACCTTTTTCCGAAAAGGTTTTGGAGGTCCGAAGTCCCCGGGCCTACCTCGATGTCTCGCGGCTTTGTCCGAGGACGTGTGTTTCCAGGCAAAAACGACGGTCATTGGCCCTCCACGTCAGGATACCGACGCCGCGCAAGGGCGGGGCGAGTCGCCCGACATGCACTTCGGTGAAGTCGATTTGATCTCTCCACGGATATTGGTTGGGGTCCAGTTTCCAGTTCCTGGCCATCGCGTGCGCCTTCGAAGTCGAGTTCGTCGTCGTCGTCCAGTGGTGGTCGTTCGCAAATCGCTTGATTTCCGATTCGTTCGCCTCTCCCGAAATCACCCATTGTCCCTCCCGTCCCCAGGACCGCGTCGTACCGGTCGCGAGAAGGGGGCCTTCCGCGTTGAGGTCGGCGATGGAGGGCCCGATCAAAGGGATTTCAGCCAGTCGGGTCGGAGCGAATTGAAAGAATCGAACCTCGGTCAGCCAGACGGCAAATCCGACCACCGTCAGGACAAATGCGATAACCGTTCCCCAGGGCCGGATTGGATTGGCCAATGAGGGTTGGGCAGCGGTCTGTTCACCTCCCTTGTCCGGGTTTTCGCCAAGTTCGGTGGCCCTGGTTTCGGGTCTTGCCCGCCAAAATTCCCAGGTGAGCCACGCCAGAATGAGGAACTCGGAAATCTGGAGAAAAAGGTCGTTGAATGCTCCGAACGGAAGCCTTCGTTCGAACATGGACAGTAGAGTGGTACCGCCCCAGAACATGCCCAGAAGGCTCCGAAGGCAAAGCACTGTGCAGCCCCACGCACTCCCACGATAGAGACCCACGGATGCCAGGAGGCTGAGGGCTGCGGGTACGATGGTCGGGAGAAAGAGGCCGTTGAGCCGGTCTGTGACCTCCGAGGGGGCTTGGAGGATGAAAATCAGGGGAATCAGGAGCGAAACTCCATTCACCAGGGCAAACAGGGCAACGAGGCGGACGCCAGAATGATTCAACCGGGAGCGCATGGGTATTGATGCCGAGACTTGCTTAATAGTTTGAATGGGGGCGATTCCCGGCTCAAGGGCCATCTTTGGCCTTTTCAAGCCGGGATGAAGGACATGATAGCCATGTTCGGTAAGCGGTTGGATGAAGGGATCGCTGCCGAAGGGAAAGGGATGACCCCGGGTTGTGTAGGCGTCCCTTACCCCGCGACGCCGACCCCCTCCAGACGGATCTCAGTAACGAATCAGGCGTCGACTGGAGATTTCACCCGGGCTCCGACCATATCCCAGCGGTTGCCGTAGAGGTCCGCAAAGACAACCACCTGCCCATACTCTTCCTTCCGAGGCTGTTCCACGAATCGAACCCCGTTCTGGAGCATCCGTTGGTAGTCCACCTCGAAGTTGTCAGTGTGAAGGAACAGGAAAACCCGGCCGCCCGTCTGGTTGCCCACCGCGGCGCGTTCGGCCTCATTTTTTGCCTTTGCCAGGATGAAACGACATTCCCTCGCTCCTGGAGGCGCAACCACCACCCAGCGCTTGCCACCGCCCATGTCGGTATCCTCCTCAAGGTTAAACCCTAGTGACTGGCAGTAATAGGCGATCGCCTCGTCGTAATCCCGAACCACCAGTGCCAGTCCTTTGAGAAATTGACTCATGGGTGAGGAGATTCAGGGATGGAGGCGAAGTGGCAAGTCCGGTCGGGGAAGGAATGGCAACGACGAAGCGGTAGCCGCTGAGCGTGAGTCGGCATTATCTCTGCCCGGCGGGAATCGGTTGTGGAACAGATAGGCGGGTCGAAAGCCAGGCGGACCGGCGACGCTGAAC
>CAIPFS010000489.1 GCA_903864375.1 uncultured Verrucomicrobiota bacterium | reverse complement strand
GCAGCAGTATCTCGCTTGAAGAAAGGAGAGAACGAATTCTGGACCGAGCCTATTGGGGACCACTCAAAGCTGGGTTGGAAAAGATGCGGCATGGGATTTTTGATTTGTAGACAATGCCATATTCTTTCTTGTGGATTTCCGCTTTTTGACCCACCCCACATCCATGCACACCTCACGACGCGGCTTTCTGGGCTTGGCCACCTCCGGGCTGGGATTGAGGTTCCTTTCCACGGGTGAGGTCGCTCGGGGAGAACCTGCGACGGGTGGAGTCGGCCTTTCCCCTCTCAAATTGGGACTGGTGACTTACAATCTCGCCAAGGATTGGGATGTTCCGACCTTGATCAAGAACTGCACCGAGGCCCACTTCGATGGCACGGAGCTTCGGACCAGCCATAACCACAAGGTCGAGGTGGACCTGACTCCGGCCCAGCGGTCCGAGGTGCGCAAACGCTTCGCCGATTCACCCGTGCAATTGATGGGACTCGGGAGTGCTTTTGACTTTCATACCCCCGATCAGGCCAGGCTCCGTTCGGATATTGAGGCCACCAAGGCCTATATCGTCCTCGCCCAGGACGTCGGCGCCACGGGCGTCAAGGTGCGTCCCAACGGATTGCCGAAAGAGGTGCCGGTGGAAAAGACTTTGGAACAGATTGGGACGTCCCTGGTTGAACTGGGCCAATTTGCGCGGGACCATGGTCAGGTGCTCCGATTGGAAGTGCATGGACCCGGAACCTCCCGCGTGCAGTATATCCGGAAAATTCTCGATGTCGCGAATCACCCGTCGGTCGGGGCGTGTTGGAACTCGAATCAGAGCGACCTCGACGACGGCGGTTTTGCCGCCAATTTCGATCTGCTGAAAGGGCGCATATTTTCAGTGCACCTGCGCGACCTTTACCTCGAGGAATATCCCTTTCGCACGCTGTTCAACAGCCTGGTGACCAGTGGTTTTCGTGGATACACGATGGCTGAGATTCCCGAGAGCAATGATCCGGTTCGGGTCATGAAATACTTCCGGGGTCTCTGGCTGGCCTATCAGGGACTTCTTTAGGTCTGCGCAAACGGGCTGAAGGTCGGGAAACGGGCAACGACCGGGTTGCCCTTGAGCAATTGCAGGGCAGGTGCGGGATCGCCCACATTGTCCTCGTGAAGCATCAGCAGTTGGTCGCGATTCAGGGGGGAGACTTTGCCCAAGAAGGTGGGGAAGACCCATTCCAGAATGCGTGCCTGAAGCCGCGCCAGGTTCCATGGAATTGATACGATCCACCGGGTCCGGTTTCTGGCGGCCAGTATTCGTCGAATCACTGCGCGAAAACTCAATCGTTCCGGGCCGCAAAGATCGATGGTGTGTCCAAAGCTGCCGGAGGTTTTCAAGGCGGTGGCAAACGCTTCGGCCACGAACTCCACGGCAACCGGTTGAAGGAGGTTCGTTCCCGGACCCATGACGGGGACAACGGGTGACCAGCGGGAAATCCTGTCGAACAGGTTCACAAAGGCGTCGCCCGACCCATAGACGAGGCTGGGACGAAAGATTGTCCAATCCAACCCGCTCGATCGGACGAGTCCCTCCGCTGCCGCCTTGGTGCGATGATATCGGGCAGGTGAATCGGGACGGGCACCCAGTGCACTCATGTGAACCAGACGCCGGATTCCAGCCGCCTGCAGGGCATCCACCATGGTTCGTGTCGCCCCCACGTGCATCCGCTCGAACGTCTGATCTCCAATCTCGCTGATGATCCCGACCAGATGGATGGCCGCATCGCAGCCGGCGAGTGCCATTCGCAGCCGTTCGAAATCCAGAATCGAGCCCTGAACGGACTGAAGTCCCTGTCGAGGGTGGGGGATTCTGCGACTGAACACGACCACCTCGTGCCCTTCCCGAATCAAGGTTTCGACCACGACCGATCCGATGAAGCCGGTTCCCCCGGTGACGAGGACTTTCATGCAGGCAGAGGGTAGTCCGGATTTTGATATCCGGAAGTCCAT
>CAIPFS010000488.1 GCA_903864375.1 uncultured Verrucomicrobiota bacterium | reverse complement strand
GCATCGATTTGCTTCAGGCCAGTACGAGACCCTTGGCCTGGTCATCGTCAATGACGTCATCTACACCAGCGGTCGCGATCAGGTCACCCGTTACGCCGATCTCAACGGGGATGGTGAGGCCGACTACTACGAGAACTTCAATAACGACATCTATTCCTCCGAAGGCTTCCACGAATTCGTGTTCGACCTTCAGCGTGACGGAGCCGGCAATTTCTATTTTGTCAAAGCCAACCCGGTCAATGGTGGCGGACGCGGCTTTGGTGATCAGAAGGCGTCTCAAGGCAACGGCACTGTCTCCTCGCACTCCGGCTGTCTTTTCAAACTGAGCCCCGATGGCCAGAAACTGGAAATCGTCGCCCGCGGTCTGCGTGCTCCGAACGGTATCGGCGTGCGTGCGGACGGGCAGTTGACCACCAGCGACAACGAGGGAACCTGGGTTCCGACCACTCCCATCAACTGGATTCAAGGCACCAACCAATTCTGTGGCGTGGTCAACAAGCTCACCCCCAAGGAGCAGGCCGACCGTTGGGTTCCCCCGCTGGCCTGGATTTCCCACGCCGACTGGGATAATTCCGGTGGCGGCCAGATTTGGGTCACCAGCGATAAATGGGGTCCCTTCAAAGGGGAGTTGCTCCACGAGTCCTATGGCAAATCGAGCCTCTTCCTGGTCCTCAAGGACCCGATCTCGAATGGACGCTATCAGGGCGGCGTGGTGCGCTTCCCGTTGAAGTTCACCTCCTCGGTGATGCGCTGCCGGTTCAGCCCGAAGGATGGCCAGTTGTATGTCTCGGGACTCAGCGAATGGCAGAGCAATGCCGCCAAAACCACCGGATTCGACCGCGTCCGTTTCACCGGGAAACCGATCCACTCGGTTCGCGGTATTCATGCCGTCGCGGGCGGCCTCCAGCTGACATTCACCGAACCTCTGGACGGTGCTTCGGTTTCCGATCTTCAGAACTGGAGCGGCAAACGCTGGAATTATGACCGGGATGAACATTACGGATCTCCCGAATACACGGTGAGCGATCCGAAAAAGCAGGGGCGCGAAGCCCTGGAAATCACCGGAGCCAAGCTGTCACCGGATGGCCTGACCGTGACCCTCAACATCTCCGGTTTCAAACCGGTGATGCAGGAGTCCATCAAGTGGGATATCAAGGCGAAGGACGGATCGTCCGTTGCCCAGGAGATTCAGCACACGGTCCATGAGGTCCCGAATCTGAACTAATCCATCACAATCCAAAAAAGGGACGATCGGGTTAAACCCCGGTCGTCCTTTTTTTATGGGCTTTCCAGAAAGGCCGATGCCCCATGATGCCTCGGCCCGGCCCACTTCGGATTGAGACAAATATCCCCCAGGCACTGGCGTCGCGTGGCGATCCAGGAATAGGCCGCCTCCGTCAACCGGTGCACGCCCGGTAACGACCCGATCACTCCCAGCGGTGCCATCCACCAGACCGCCCGGGCCAGTCGACAGCAGGCGGTTGCTCCACCCAGAATTTCTCCTCCGGGCAACAGAAGCTTGAATTCATTGGGTAATTCGCCCGGCTGAAGTCCAACGCGGTCGCGGACCCAGTCGGTCGACAGCGGAATGAATTGGAAGCCCCGGCGTTGGAACGTGGGACCCCAGGTGGCCACGGTCTGGCGGCAAAACGGGCAGGAATCATCGAAGGCAATCCACCCGCGATTTTCAAAGGAAACAGGCATGTCTGTGGTCACAAGAACCTCCGGATTAATGGGTTAAATTTTCAGTCCCAATAGCTTCAATGCCTTGTCACCCATCCGCGCCACCTTCCCCACGGCATCAGGGGGAAGGGCATGGGCCTGCTGGTACCAGCCGGAGATGGTTTCGAAAAAGTTCTGCAATTCCCGTAACCGTTGTTCCGTGTAACCTCCAGGGGTGCTGGAGTGACTGGACTCCTGAACACATTCGCGCAGCAGGGCCAGCGTCGGATCCATTTCCCGCTTCTTTCGTTCGTGAAGAACAATGCGGAACATCTCCCACACGTCCTTGAGGCATTCAAAATGGTCCCGGCGGTCGCCCGGCAGATGAACCAGTTTGATGACCCCCCAGTTTTGGAGCTCGCGCAGGCTCGTGCTGACGTTGGATCGCGCCACCCCGAGGGTCTCCTGAATCTGTTCGGCAGGAAGCGGCTTGGGGGAAAGCATCAGCAAGGCATGAATCTGAGCCTCGGTGCGGTTGATTCCCCAACGGGTCCCCATCTCACCCCAATGGAGCACAAATTTCTGCTCCACGGGTGAAAGCTGTGAAAGGGGAGGGATTGCTGTCATGGGACGACGAGGGTCAAAACCGGCAGGGAACCAGTGACATTCATTTCTGTCTTTACAGAAACATCTGGTGGTATCGTTGTCAAGCGAACCGGGGTCGATCTGTTGGTCCCGCGTCGGGTGCCGATTCCATGCCCCGAATTCCCTTGCCAGCCCGGGGGCGGTCACAAACGCTCTGAAAAGATGAGCTTCCGGATCAGAAATTTCCACCGTTTCAACGGTCATCAGTCCCGCCGGCGAACGGCTTTCACCCTGATCGAATTACTCGTGGTGATTGCCATCATCGCCATCCTGGCTGGAATGCTCCTGCCGGCCCTGGCCCGGGCCAAGTCCAAGGCCACTCAAATCAAGTGTGTCAGCAACAATAAACAAGCCCTGCTGGCCTTCCACCTCTATGCCGATGATTCCCGGGATTCCCTGCCGCTGTGTACGGACTGGAATTCGGCCGGCGGCACCAATGGCACCTATGACCTTTACACGGCGATGACCAATCGCCCGCTCTATCGGTACCAGGGCTCACCCGAGGTGTTTCATTGCCCGGCAGATAAGGGGGACATCTTCTACGAGCAGAATTTCGGCAAGAAGTGCACCAATTGCTATGTCCAGTATGGCACCAGCTACCTGATGGAATGGGCGGCCGACTTTGCCCGGACCCGCCGGGTGACCGGCGACTCGGCCGGTTCGGGTTACAGCGGCCAGTCGATGACGATGAGTGAGGTGGCCCTGAGCTCTGCCAACAAGATCATCCAGGGCGACTGGCCCTGGCATCCCAACCGGGGTT
Organism: uncultured Verrucomicrobiota bacterium; assembly: GCA_903864375.1. GTDB lineage: Bacteria > Verrucomicrobiota > Verrucomicrobiia > Limisphaerales > UBA9464 > CAILNN01. The sequence goes on along the minus strand of CAIPFS010000488.1, from coordinate 4,969 downwards.
GGGACAATCCCAAGAGTCAGTGGCACAATTACAAGGGCCGGAGCCTTTCCGTGGTGGCCTTTGGCGACGGGCATGCAACGGTCTACGTTTTCCCAACCATCAAAGATACCAACCCCTTCTGGAGCAAGGCCCCCGATCCCTCCTTCACCTGGTGGTGACAGCGACATCCGGAGTTGAGACCCGTTCCAGAGGGCGACCTCCGGCCATGGCCTGCCGCTTATTTCAGGTCGCGGGCTCTCCGAACCAGTTCGATAAATTCAGCGCGGCTTCCGTCCGGATCGGAGCCTGCCCCAGCCCTGGCCAGTTCGAGGACCAAATCCCAGGTCACCCCCCCATGGTCCTCGGTATTCCGCAGCAGGAGCCCAAAACCGGCGACCGCTGCCGTGAATTTGAAGTCGACCGAAGCCCCGGTAAACGGGGGTGGTACTCCGGCCAACGTCAACGAGGTCGGGCTTTTCCCCATGGAGCGGGGAGGTCCCGCGGCGGGACCCAATCCGCCAAAGCCCCCGGGGGATGGAAATTCAAATTGGGACGTCGCCAATTCAAAGAGCGCAACATACTGATGCCCCGTGGGCAGGGTCGCGGGACCGGTCCGGTATTGGAAGCCAAGGCCCGCCAGGGCTCCGGAGGGCTCCAGGCTGGATGGCTTTGAGGCCAGCGGCCTGGTTGTCGGGATATTTCCAAGGGCCCGCCAGTTGGTGAACCTATTCGTATCCCATCCCAATCCGGTTGCAGGCCATTCCGAAACGGTCTCCGATTCCGCCGGCTGCGCCAGTTCTCCAAAGGCTCTTCGTCCCTCGGCTTTGGTGTCGGCCGTCATCAGATGGCCTCCCCCCAATCCCGCCCAATAGGCGAGCTCAGGTGTGACCTCGGGACGGACGCCCAAGGCGACAACATCCAGACGGACTCCGTCCCGGGTTCCAGCCTGGATGATTTTAGGGATTTGTTGGGTCGCGGAAATCTCCGTCACTCGCGCCGGTATCGTGGCCAGGATCACCGGTCGGTCCAGGTTGGTGACCAGTGAATCCTTGGCCATCGTATAGGCGCGCTGGAGGTCCGCTTCCAATCCCTCGCTTCCCGCCAGTTGCTGGGTGGGCACCGCCGCTCGCCGACCAAGTCGGGAGAATCGGTGCGCCATGCTGCCGGCCGTCGTGAGACTCTCCCCGACAGCCTCGTTCCGGTCGGTGGAAACGAGGAGATGGGTGGGGGCCTCACCAAACCAGTCCGGAAGCAGGGCAAACAGATTGGTCTGGGTTCCGTCCACCGCCAGCGTCAGGCGGCGTCCGATTGCCATGCTGTTCGTTCGTTCCTTCACTTGAAGAGCCACCCGAAGCAGGGCATGGCCTGGGTTCCAGGGGCATACGGCCCATTCCATCCGGGTCCGCACGAGGTTGGTCTCCGCTGATCCAGATTCCACGAGGCCATCGTACCGGAAATAATTGATGAGTTCCTCGAGACGGACGAATTCGGGAAGGGGTCGGATCCCTTCGAGAATCCGGGTTCGCACCAGCCGATAGCCTGAATCATCGAGGTTTTCAAATCGGACGGTCGAGGGAGGTGCCTCGGCGCTCCACGAGAGGGGCGCGAGCGGCCGACCGGATTCATAGGCGAAGGAAAGGGGAGGGGAGGTCGCCCCATCGATGACCGGCAGCAAAGCCGACGTTGCCAGTGAATCGGCCGCAGAACCGGCCGGCAAGGAGTCCGGCGGGTTGGACGGGGCCAACGCCAGTGCCCGTTCGACGGGCGACGACAACTCCAGCCCCCCCTTCTGCTTCAATGGGTTTAGCGTTGGCAACGGCGATGCACTGAGTTCAGCCAGTCGGACTGTTTCCTGTTCTTTCAGTTTCTTTGACAGCGACGGGTCACCTGCCGACAGACTGCTTTTTGCAGCGCTTTGCATCCCGGGCGTTGCATTCGTCCGGGGCGATCGGCTGGCGAGGGAATAGGTGTTGGCCAGGGCATTTGCCGGTTCGACATAGGCCAGGGTGCGTGCCGATGGCTGGAGGCCGGCTGGACGCCGGGATTCCCACCAGAGAAGCCCAACGGCCACGGCAGCAAGAGCGGCTCCGGCGAGTTGCAAAACCGGCAGCCATCGGCGCGGATCCGGTACGGACCAGGGCCATGCCCACTGAAAGCGCTTCGCCTTTTGATTGGACCGTTCAAGGATGGACCGCCGCCGTGCCGGTGACAGGGTCCAGGTCGGCTCGCCTTGAAGGGCCTGGATGACGTGGGCGGTGAGGGCTCGCAATTGGTCGACCTCCTGCTGCAAATCGGGCCGGACCGCCAGGATGGCTTCGACCTCCCGCCGCTGGTCGTCCGGCAGTTCGCCCAGGACGTAGGCGGTCAATTCCGGGGATTGTGGCGTCAGGTTCATGGCGCTTTTGAAAGGGGATTTTCCATCGCCTGGTGGTGGATCGACCGGGGCTGATCGACGGCCTCCAATCGTTGACGGAGGGTTTTCAAGGCGGTGTGCAGCAGAAACCCGACGTTGGTCACGCTGAGTCGGGTCACGTCGGCGATTTCCTGATAGCTCAACTGGGATTGAAATTTCAATCGCACCACCTCGCGTTGGTTGCGAGGGAGGTTTTCCAGCAACCGGCTGACCCAGGCGCTGCTGTCCATCAGCTCGGTCGTCTCGGAGGGACTGGGGCCTGTGGCCGGCTGCCGGTTCATTTCGTCGTCACTGATCTCCCCTCGGCGCCGCGATTTTCGAAGGACATCGAGTGCCCGGTGGCGACACACCGTGAAGAGCCACCGGGCGAGGAACGGGGCGACCGTTTCGCGCGGCTGTTCGCAGAGTTTGAGAAAGGTGTCCTGCACCACGTCCTGGGCGGTTTCAAGGTTTTGCGTCAGGGAATAGGCGTAACGCAGCAGCGGTGCTTCATGGCAGGCGAGAGCCTCCCGGATCCAATCGTCCGGAGGTTCTGTCGCGGTGCCTGATGCGCCGCGGGAAGGCTGGGGTTCCATTCCGCTCATGAAGTCAACGCCGCAGGCTGGAAGTTATTAGGCCGCGACTCAAGCCGAACGCCCTACCCCCCGCCTTTTGAAAACAACTGACCTGTCCCTTAGTCGAAATTCACGGCCGCTTCTGGCAAAACCAGGGAAAAATCTTCGGTCCCGCCGACCTTCGGGCTAGTGTGGAACCACGGATGTTGCCGGTACCGTATGAATTGGCGCTGGCGTTGCGTTACCTGCGACCCAAGCGCACCTTTGTCTCCATCATCACCCTGATCTGCATTGCCGGGGTGATGCTGGGTGTCGCGGTTCTGGTGATCGTCTTGTCGGTCATGACCGGGTTTGATCTGCAATTTCGGGAACGCCTCATCGGGACCAAAGCCCATCTCCAGATTGAACAACGCCACCCAATGGCGGACTGGCGGAAGGTCTACCAGATGGTGACCCGTCTCCCCGCCGTCCGGGGAGCCGCTCCGTATATCAATACCCAGGTCCTCCTCAAGACCCAGCTTCCGGGCGGCGAAACCCATACCTTCGGTGCCCTGGTTCGAGGCATCCAACCGGACCTTGAAAGCCGCATCAACAGGGTCACCAACGCGGTAATTGAGGGGGAATTCCGTCTGACCCCGCGAAGCCTGCTGGTGGGTTATGTTCTCGCCGATAACTATCATCTCCGTCCGGGAGACCGGATTTCGGTGTACTCCCCCCGGGCATTTGAGCGATTGGAGGCTTCCCTCGACCGCACCCGGAAGTCGGGCAACGGTGAATTGGATGAATTGCCGCTGGCCGAGGATTACAAAATACGGGGTTTGTTTGATCTGGGCCTCAATGATTTAAATGTCGGTGTCGTGCTTACCTCGCTGGAGGATGCCCAGGACCTTGCCGGATATGGGGACGCCATTCAGGGGTTGTCGGTGATGCTGACCGATGCTTCGCCTGAAAATACGGCGCTGACCCAAAAAGAGATCCAGCGCCAGTTGGGAACCAATTATGGGGTGGGAACCTGGATGTCGGACAATCGGGATTATCTCGATGCCTTGGGAACAGAACGCAGCATGATGTTCTACCTGCTATTCTTTATCGTTATCGTTGCTGCCTTTGGCATCATGAGTGCCCTGATCACCTTCGTGGTTCAAAAAACCCGGGAAATTGGAATGCTCAAGGCATTGGGGGCGGGGCCGTTCTCCATCGCCACCCTCTTTCTGGGGCAGAGCCTGGTGGTGGGGGTTTTGGGAGTGGCCAGCGGATTGGTGGTGGGGCTGACGGCGCTTCATTTTCGCAACGAGTTTCTCCGATTCATGAATGAACGCCTCGGGTTCAACCTTTTTCCGCCCTCGGTCTATTTGTTCCGCGAACTTCCCTCCAAGACGGTATCGAGTGATGTGCTGATCATCTGTTCCTTCTCGCTCTTGTTTTGTCTGCTGGCCGGTGTTCTTCCTGCGGTGCGGGCGGCCTGGCTTCAACCGGTGAAAGCCCTGCGCAATGAGTGATTGGGCGGTTCAGGCCCGGGGCCTGCGAAAGGCCTACACCCTGGGTCGACGACAGCTGGAGGTCCTCTGTGGGGTGGATCTCGAAGTGCGGCGCGGTGAATTTGTCGCCTTGCGGGGGGCCTCCGGTGCCGGCAAAAGCACGTTGTTGCACCTGGTCGGGGCTCTCGACCGTCCGGACGCCGGGGAATTGACCGTCGCCGATCAACGGTTGACCGGTGTCGGGACCGCCCGCCTGACTGATTTTCGCAATCGTCAGGTGGGTTTCATCTTTCAAGCGTACCATTTGCTGCCGGAACTCGATGCGGTTGAAAATGTCGCCCTGCCGGCCCGGATGGCCCGGGTGGCGTCAGGTCCCGCCCGGGTTCGGGCAACGGAATTGTTGAAAAAAGTCGGTCTGGGCGATCGGCTGGATCATCGGCCTTACGAGTTATCCGGGGGCGAGCAACAGCGCGTCGCCATCGCCCGCAGCCTGATGAATCACCCTCCCTTGCTGCTGGCAGATGAGCCAACCGGGAACCTGGATT
>CAIPFS010000487.1 GCA_903864375.1 uncultured Verrucomicrobiota bacterium | reverse complement strand
CCAACTGAAGAGTCTCGATGAGCTCTATCAGCAAAACACCCAGATCATCGCGCAGAGCCTGCGTGAGATTCAGAAATTTCAGCGCGATTTTGAGACGGTCAAGGCTCGCGTAGCTATCGGACGATCGCTGGAGAATCTGGCGGGCATGATGAAGAGTTCCATCACGGAGCTGCAGGGCATGATGGGTGGTGAGCTCAGCCAGTCCATGCAACAGCTGCGCCAATCCGCAGCCGGGGGCGAAGGCCAGATGCGCGCCACCTTGGACTTGGCCAAGGCCATGGGCTCGAACATCCAACGTGAGCAGGACATGCGCCGCACCCGCGGGGCCAACCTCTTCGCCCAATACAAACAGAAGATGGGCATGGTCCAGCCCGAGGCCGCCACCGCCAACCCGGCCGCGCCGGTGAAGGAACCTCGCCAGAAAATCGCCGAATAACGATCGATCCGTCGCCCGGCCATTTCCCATGCAGTCTCCTAGTAGCAACTGGTTGGCAAACCACCCTTAACTCCTCCTTCTCATGACCACACGCGGCAAACTCGTTTTCACGTTGCTCATCCTCGGCATTGTTGGCTTCGGCGCGTACCGATGGTGGGACAAAATCGCGCCCGCTGCTCCCAAGAGCTCGGTTTCGGTGAACCCGCAGGAACTCAAGAAGAGCCTGGATGCCGCGAAGCCTCCGTCCAACGTGCTGAGCAATCTATTGGCCGGCGACAAGGCTGTTTCCCTGGTGGATGGTTCGGCCATCCCGCCGGTGGCCGGGGTGAGCGATTACGCCAAGCCGATGAAGGACAACAAGTTGGTGGTGCAGTTCCCCATCAATGTATGGCCGGGTTGGGCTCCTATCATTGTGGCCAACAATGGCATGGCCGCCAACGAAGGTAGCCTGTTCTTCCAAAAATACGGGTTTTACCTCCAGCTCTCTGTGGTCGATGACCCGGTCAAGGCTCGCGATCTGTTCGCCAGCGGCCAGACCCACGTGCTCTGGGGCACGCTGGACATGATCGCCCTCTTTGCTCCCGAATTAGCCAAGGACTCCCGGACGGTGCCGGTGGTTTGCCAGCAAGTCGATTGGTCAGGTGGTGGTGACGGAATCGTGGCTCGCGGCGATATCCACAATATCAACGATCTCCGACCCAAGAACGGGCAGCGTCGCAAGGTGGTGCTCGCCCAGAATTCACCCAGCCATTATTTCATTATGTCGCTGTTGATCGACGCTGGCATCGATCCCGCCGAGGTGGATTTCAAGTGGGCTGGGGACGCCCCCGGAGCCGCGAAAATCTTTGTGCAAGACAAGTCGTTTGACGCGTTCGTGGGGTGGTCGCCGGACATCTACACCGTCTCCGACCAGGTTCCAGGGACACGGTTGGTGGTGACTACCGAGAGTGCCAACCACCTCATCGCGGATGTATGGGCCGTGCGCAACGACTTCTACCGGGACCACCCGGACATCGTGGCGAACTTGGTCCGGGGTATCTTCGAGGGGATGGACCGAGTGCGGAAGGATCCGCAAGCGGCGGCCAAGGCCCTGGCTGCGGCGTTCAGTTTGCCGGTCGAGGACGCGGGCAAAATGATTGGCAAAGATGGCGGGATCACCTCGGGCGACGCGCATCTTACGAACTATCGGGAGAACTCTAATTTCTTCCTGGATCCGCTGAACCCGT
>CAIPFS010000486.1 GCA_903864375.1 uncultured Verrucomicrobiota bacterium | reverse complement strand
TTCCGGTCCCGACGTTTTCAACCGGAGCGCGATCCTCTCATGGCCTTTTCAGCCCACAAGGTCGGAAAGGCCCCGCGGCGGGCGTATGGTCGGATTTCCCGGAACCAGGACGGTCAGCTCCAGTTCATCTGGCGTCCCTGGCTGATCAGAGCACCCCAGTCAGAGGTAGTGACGACACAACCCTTGTCCGTCGGCGACGGGCTGCTCCACAACGACCTCCGATTCTCAGGTCCAGGGGGCAATGAAGTTCTTTTCAACCTGCCACCCCGATGCAATGGACATGAACAGCCTCTGGCGACATGCCATCACTTCGACGGGGTTCATGCTGCGGGAGGCAAAGCCATTCTCGCCTGGCTGGGATTCCATCTGGGACACAGCACGGCCTGAGATCACGGGAGCAGCCTTGACCCTGGACGTCGGGAAGGATTACATCGCCACAAACTCCGACAAGCTATGAACCGACTCCCTCTCCATTCGTCGGGCGGCCGACGTTCCCCGGCATTCACCTTGATTGAATTGCTGGTGGTGGTGGCCATCATTGCCATCCTGGCCGGCATGCTTCTTCCCGCCCTGGCTCAGGCCAAAGCCAAGGGACAAAAAGCCCTCTGCGCCAGCAATCTCAAGCAATGGGGCGTGGCCATTCACATGTACGCCGGCGACAATTTAAACCGGTTTCCGGATAATTCCGCAGGCTTTGACCTGAGCTGGATGAGCCCCGGCATGAGCAATTTCTGGAATGGCTATTTGATCCGCAACAAGCGTTCCACCCTCAAGACCGAGCGCCCTGCCAATGACGTCATCTTTTGTCCGACCGATGCGTGGCATCGGGTGGCCGAGGCCGACATGATCACCTCGGACAGTGGCAGTCAATTGATCGGCTACTTCTACTTTCCCGGTCGAAAGGCCGGTGATGGCAATGTCACATCCGAAGCCCGAGGCACCGCTGACTGGTTCTTCCGTGACAAGCTCGATGGACCCTTCCGCGCTGCCCCCATCATGTGCGACCGGATGCAGGGAGTGGGTCCCGCTGTCACCAACATGTACGACCCCAAAGTCACCTGGACGACCGCCGATCCCAACAATTCAAAACGTCAGGTCATGACTGCCAGTCATCGCATCGCCAAGGGAGCGCCCTCCGGCGGCAATTTCGCGTTTGAAGACGGCTCCGTTTCCTGGATGAACGGTAAAATCGTCGGCCTGGGGTCGGTGGTGGGAAGCTGGGTCTGCTATTACAAGATTCCCGTCGCGACGAATTGATGGAGGATGCAGACTTCACGCAAGACGGACCTTTGCCAAGCCACCCCACTGGGATTCCTGGTGCTCTGGTGCCTCGGGATGGGGGTGCATTTTGCAGGATTCGCTGCTGAACCATCATCCCCGGACTCAGGGACCAATTGGTGGTCCCTTCGCCCCATCTCCCGCTCCTCCATTCCCCAAGTTCCCAATCAATCGGGTCGGATTCGAAATCCGATCGATGCCTTCATCCTGTCCAGACTGACCGAGAAGGGGTTGGAGCCATCCCCCGAGGCGGATCGACGCACGCTCATCCGCCGGCTCTACTTCGATCTCTTGGGTTTGCCCCCCACACCCGAGCAGATCGAGGCCTTTGCTTCCGACCGCCGGCCACTGGCCTACGAAAAACTGGTGGAGGAATTGCTGGCGTCACCCCGCCA
>CAIPFS010000485.1 GCA_903864375.1 uncultured Verrucomicrobiota bacterium | reverse complement strand
GTGGCTATAAAGTTGAGGCCCGACCCGATCCCATCCCGAACTCGGCCGTCAAACTCAATATTGCCGATGGTAGTGCCTGTAAAGCTTGCGCGAGAGTAGGTAGCCGCCTCTTCTTTCAATCAACCCCTGTTCCAACGAACAGGGGTTTTTTGCTTTTCAACACCTCTTCCTCGTCCCATCCCTCCCGCTCGTGACTCCGGTTCGAAGACCAATATCACTCGAAAACCCACCGCTCACCCATCACCTGTCCCCACACCCCCTCTCATCCCCCGACCCACCGTTCCAGCACGGATCCCTTCCAACCGTCCACGGTAAATTATCTGCCGATAGTGGAACGGCCCCCCGGTGCCCTTCTAGAAATGCTTGCCAAATCTGAAGAACACGGACAAGAGTCCTTACAGTTCCCAAGTGTCCGTCGTCTTTAACACAGTCATCACCTGAGATAATAATGAAAAGATTACTCGTTTTGCCGTGGTTTGGTGTTTTGGGGGTATCGGTTTTCGCCCAGGTCGCGCCTGGGGCACCCGAAAACAACGGGGTTAATCCGAATGGATCAACCGTTTACGTGAACAGCCAGGCCACTGACCCTGGCATTTCCAACAACGGAAACACCGAAAGTCTGGGTGTGGCCATTGCCAGTAGCGGGAATGTCATTTTGGGGTGGGAGGACGATGGGGATGGGATTGCGGATCGGGAGGCGGTATGGACGATGTATGACTCCGGTGGGGTGCTGCTGACACGTCCGACGTTGCTGACGTCGCTGGCCCTCCCCGGTTCGGAAACAAATATTTTTCTGTCCTATTTCCGTCCGGACGGAAGCGCGGTATGGGATGGAACCAGTTGGGGACCAAAGATTAAGGCGAATCTGTTCGGTTCAGGAACAGGGATGACGGCGAACTCTTACGGGTTGAGCGAGGAGGTTTCGGCATTTCTTCCGTGGGACGATGCCAATTCCGGGGATTTTCCATCCATTCAGCTCCTCGGAGATGGAGGTCAGCCGGCATCCATCGTTGCGGGGGTTAGCTCGGCGTATGCCACCGGTGATTCGGGCAGTATCCGCGCGGCTGACTTTGATTTCCTCTCCAATGGCAACATCCTGGCCGTGGGCGAAAGTCGTCAGGACGCGGAGTTGATGACACGATATTCTGGGGAGTCCGCAGCGCATCACGCCATTTTCCGCATTGTTGATCCGTCGGGCAACGTCGTGAAATCAGAAACGCTTGTGAGCGAGACGCCCATTAAGAGCGAGATCTGGCACGGTGCGGGAGTCGTTTCCAATGGCTTTGGCATCCGATTTGCCGGTCCCGGCGGGGCTACCGTCCGATTGTTCGACAATGCCGGGAATCCGACCTCGACCAATCTGGATTTGGCCACACTGACGGGCTTTGCTGCGGCGGGCGGCGGTGGACGTGGCGATGGGGCGGGATTTCATGGGAATGGCGTCGACGCCTATGTTGCTGTTGCGGGGGCCACGGATACCAATGGTGCCCCGGTCGTCTGGATCACCGTTTTCGACAAATCGGGAAAGGTTCGCTATTCGAAATCCGTCGCCGATGATCTGTCGCTTTTATCGGTGGGTCGTGCGGATTCGGAGATCGTTCCGGCCGGAAACGTCATTGTGGTGTTTGACGGGAAATACGATCCGAATGTTTCGGCATCCTCTGTTTTTGGCCGACGCCTGGATGCGACTGGTAAGCCGGTGGGCGGTACGTTCTATGTCAGCGAGCTGGAGGTGCCCGGCCAGCAATCCGCTGATAGCGGCAGCCCGCGCGTTTCCTGGCGCAACAACCAGGTGGCGATCATCTGGCAAAGCAAGAATGACCCAGGTACGACTGATCCCACGACGGGAAACCCTCTTTGGGTGGTGGGTCTCCGCCTGTTTTCAACCTTCAACCCTGGAAGTCCTGAATCCGCCGGCCTGAAGCGAATCCTGGCGGACACGCCGGTCATCAAGCCGGATGCCGACTCCCTGGGCAACTGGGAGCCCTACGCCAGCGTTCTCGGAAACAGCACCTTCCTGATTGAGGGGAATACGTTTGCCACGGATGGGAGTGATACGTATCAGCGCTATGTCGTTGCGTTCCAGCCTGTGGAGGGCGGTACAGCAAAATTGGGGAATGGTTTCTTTGATGACGGTGGTCACCCCTTCACCGGCCAGATCAATTTATCGCGACAAAACGGAAATCCGGGACGTGTGGCCGGGGATGCCCGTCCGGGCGCGGTGAACTTCATCGTCGGAGGGGAGACCTCGGTCGACGCCATTGCCGGTTTCAACTCCAAAGGTCGTTGGAATCGGGGCTTTGATTATTTGTCTGACGGACGATTTGGGACCGTGCAGATTTTCAGTCTGGATCCGCTGAGCCTGACGCAAACGGCGTTAAGCCTTGCCCAGGATTCGGCATACGGTCGGGCGACCGCAGGCAGTCCGGCGAACAACCAGATTTCCCGGTTCGGTGGAGAAGTCGTGGGCCTGGACAACGGTAATTTTGTTTCAGTGGTGCAGGACAACGCCCGAATCCTCAATCCCAACGGCAATGCCGTGGTGGCAACCATTTTCGCTCCGGATGGTTCCATCGTGAAAGAAGCATTCCTTGTTGCGCCGACCTCGGATTTCACGGTTCAGGATGTTGATATCTGGTCCAATGTTGCCGCCTACCAGGGTGGCTTTGCGGTCCGGACGAAAAGCCGTGATGGAACCAGTCGGGCCATTTACTTCTTCAACGATCAAGGGGTGGCTACCGGTTTTGCGGACCAGGCGGCTTCCGGGGTCTCTTTTGATACGGGCCGGGGGGACGGGACCCGGATTTTTGGACACATCAACAGTCCGTACGTCTATCTGACCGGTCGGGCGGTCAACACCAAGATCATCAAAGTGGCCGCGTTTGATTCGCGAAATGCGTCCTTTGTCGGGATCGGTGACGTGAATGAGGGGGCATTTACGGGCGATTTTGACCGGGCCTTCGGTGCGGTGGATGCTCTGAATCGACTGACGATTGGCTGGGTCTCGCAACCAACAGGCTACGCCAACCAGCAGGTCGCAGCTCGTGTTCTTGCGTTTGACGGCGTGAAAAAGTCGTTCAAAGCCCTGACACCGAGTTTCTTCCCATTCGTTAACACAGCCACCAATGCCATTCGCACCCTGCAAATGAGCATTGCCATGACCACGAAACAAATCTTGATCGCCGGCAAGGGCGAGATTAGCTATGAAAACACCCCCCAGGCCGGACCGGACTCTCCGAAGGAAGTCAATTTTTACACGGTCCTCAGCCATCCCGTTCCGGCCGCGGATCCCACCACGCCGGTCTCGACCACTGGTCCGGCGCTGCATGTGGCTGTCACTGGCGGCAACCTCATCATCTCTTGGGACGCTTCTGCCACCGGCTATGTTTTGGAGTCCAAGTCCCATCTTTCCGATGCGACATGGACGTCGGTGGGAACTGCGAATCCCACCAGCGCGCCCTTAAACTCCGCAGCCAGGTTCTACCGGTTGCGGAAATAAGTCGGTCCAATTCGATGTTCAGATAGCCTTCGGCTGTCGCCTTGGGGTGGCCGAAGGTTTTTTCGTGGCGATCGACGACGCGAACTTCAGGTGGCGAAAGAACCCGCCAGGAAGCATCCGACAAGAAACGAATATCTACCGCGACTCCAGGAGAGCTTTCAACTGCGTCATGGCTTCCTGTGTCTGTTTGGGCAGGGCCATTCGGATCAATGGGGCCATGGCCTTGCTGAGGAAGGTTAGCGGCGTGATGCTGATTTGATGCGTCAGGAGTGAACCGTGCGGGATTGGACTGACCCGCAAGTCGACAACCACTTCCATCTGAGCGTCCGTGTATTGGCAAACCAACTGCCTACCCTCTGTTCGCTCGAGGATTTTACCGTCCATGACCCCTGCGCGTCCTCCCTGCAGATAGGCATAGCGCAGTTTGTCCCCCACTTGATTCGGTCCGGATGAGAGCTTTTCCAATGCCGTGCAGGGACCCAGCCACTGGGGGGTTCGCGGTAAATCGTCGATCAGTGCGAAGGCCTGATCGGGTGTCACGCTGACCTCGATGGAGTGTTCGCACTGGATGGACATGTGACGCGTCTAACCGATGCAACGGGCATCGGCAAGAACATTCCCCGGGCCTGCCGTTTTGCCGAAACCAGGTATTTTCGGGGTTACCGGATCCGGGCCCCTTTCCACGACGATTTCGAAAGGACTATTTCGAGGAATCCGGTCCGAAGACCAGTACTCTAAACGATGGAGTCGGAGCAGGGAGGTAGATGTGATGGGTCACCGGATCCAACGCCATCGTTCGAGCTCCCACCTCGGTCTTCAAGGTCTGGACAACGGTTAGCGTGCCTGGATTAACTTCATGGGCGATGGTGACGGTGCCCTCTTCACCGTTGGAACTGAAGGCGAGCTGGGTTGCGGGATCGAAGGCATTGGCATCGACTCCGGCTCCAATGGGAACGGTGGCCACCACTTTTCCAGTTGTGCTGTCCATCATCACCATCTTCTTGTTGTCGCACCCCAGAAACAGGCGGTGATGGTCCAAATCGATGGCCATGCCGCTGGCGGATTCCCCGGGAGCGATGGACCAATGCTGAATGGCCTGATGGGACTTCAGGTCGATGACCACGACCTCGTTCTTGTCTTCAATATTGACGTATACCCGTCCGGAAGGACTGTCCTCCACTGCAAATTCAGGCTTTCCCCCCAGATCCATGGTGGCGATCACCTTGCCGGATTCTGGATCAAAAACGGTCGCCGACTTGCCACGTCCGTTGAACGTGTAGACTTCATGGCG
>CAIPFS010000484.1 GCA_903864375.1 uncultured Verrucomicrobiota bacterium | reverse complement strand
TGGGTGCAAGCCTCCGACCTTGAGAATGATCTCTGGAAATTCAAACACATCCTCCCATGAATTCTTTCCCTGCCACAATAGGATTGTCTCCCTGCCCGCCGCCTTCGCCCCCGCTCTTTGATCCGGCGATGAAATCCCGTGCTGTTCTTCGTTTCGTTCTTTTTTCACTCCACTTCTGGCATTTGTCACCTCTCAGTGGGTCCGTCTTCCGTTGGTGCCTGAGCCTTCTGTTGGTGACGCAGTTGGGGTTGATGGGAACGACGCCTCCATCGAATGATTTCGCGGTCGTGTCCCAATCGACGATTACCAGCGTTGGTCCCGCGGGCGTTCAACTAACCAAGAGCGTCATCAACAGTCACTCTGTGGTCGGGGATACGGTCACCTTTTTTCTGACGATTTCATCCGTGGGATCATCTGCGGGGCCGGTGACGTTGGTTGACCCGTTGCCCGCCGGTGTTGCTTTTGCCGGGGTTGGACCCGGTACTCCTCCGCCAGTCCTGAATGGTCAGTTGGTCCGGTGGGTTTTACCCCCCCTTCCTACTACCGTTTCTACGCAACAGCTGACCCTTTACACGCGAGCAGTTCTGCCGGGTCCATGGACCAATCAGGCGGTACTCCAATCCCAGACGGGTCTTGTCCTCGCCCAAGCCGTGGCGGCGTTTGTAGTGGATGATATTCCCATCACCAATCCTCCCCCTGTGCTTCACCTGACCAAGACCGCTTCGACCACAGAGGCCGCCTTCGGTGACCCTGTTCAATTCTCGCTGTCCATCAGCAACGCCGGTCCGTCGGTCGCCGCACCGGTGACGGTTTCGGACCTCCTGCCTGCGGGCTTCACGTTTTTCTCTGCTGACGAGGCAGGAAATCCCGCGAACTATGACCCTGTTTCGGGACTTTGGAGCCTGGACCTCCTGGCGCCGGGCTCGGTGCGTACTCTGACCCTGACAACCCTTGCGGCCGTTGCAGGCTCCTGGACAAATGTGGCCTCGGTCCTGCAACCAACAGGCGAGACCAGTAGTGCCTTCGTCAATGTATTGGCACCGGCATCGGCAGATTTGGCGGTGGTAAAATTTACAGACCCGGCTCTGGTTGGTTTGGAGCAACCGGTCACCTTTGTCATTCGTGTCGGAAACCAAGGGCCGGATGCCGCCAGGGACATCGTCGTCAAGGACACTCTGCCTCCCGGCGTGACCTTGGCCGATCAGACGGTTCCGGAGGGAACCACATTTGATCCCAAGAAGATGGAATGGACCATCCCGAAGTTGGCACCCGACCGCTTTTTTGAACTGTCGCTGGTGACGACTTCGAAGTTGGCCCAACGGGTGACCAACGTCGCCGAAATCACCCAATCCGGGGTGCGCGATCCCTTCCCCGAAAATAATCGGGCGTCGGCTCCGGCGGAATGGATACCCTATTCGGCCTGCGGTGTGGCGGCATTGTGTCGTGACTCCAATCGTCCCCACACCAATGCAGTGATCGAGCTGCAGCAGGCCGGGAAAAAGATCGCCGAAGTGCGCAGTGACTCCAAGGGAGCGTTTTGCTTCACCAACCTGAGCGCTGGAAAGTACGTGCTGATTGCCCATCCGTCCGATGCCAAATCGGGAATCAAGGATTCGGAGCCATTTGAAACAGAATTTGGTCCCAACCTGAGCGGAGACTTCATCACTCTTTACTCGGACTGGCCAGTCTTACAAGGAACTGTCCGCTTTGGTCCGGGAGGTCCGGTCGTACCGGACATTGAAGTCAAACTATCGGGAAAGGATTCGACCGGGGCAATCGTGGCGCTGACGACCTCAACGGACAAGGTGGGAGTGTATCAATTTACCAATTTGAAGCCGGGTGATTACGTCGTGACCCCGACTCCGATCAAGTCCGTCCGCTTCTCTCCGGTATCTGCCAAGACGGCGTTCACCGGCTGCCAGCAAATTCTGGATTTTATACATTCGGGAGGTTTGACGATTTCGGGACGGGTGGTCACCTGTGACGGCACACCCGCCCCAATTCCGTACGCCACCATCCATCTTTCGCTTCCGAATTACCCCAATCTGGCAACCACCCAGGCAGCTCAGGACGGCACCTACAAGTTTTCAGGGTTGATCCCTGGCAACTACACGTTGGCCGCTGATAGTCCGACCTATGACTTCAAAGCCATCGGTGCCAATCTGACCGATCGCAACCAGGTGGTCCGGATTGTTGGTACGCCCAAAGCGGGAATCATTGGGGTGAGTGTGGTCGATTCAAAAGGTGCCCCGCAGGCGGGAGTGACCGTCGTCTATTTTGCCCCCGGCGCTCCGGCACCGAAAGATACGCTGGTGACGGACAGCAATGGTTCGGTGATCTTTACAAAGGTTCCCAATGGGGTTTGGGGAGTGCAGCCCGTTTCATCCGACGGAAAACTGGGATTTCAACCGAATCGCGATCTCGTGCCGGTGG
>CAIPFS010000483.1 GCA_903864375.1 uncultured Verrucomicrobiota bacterium | reverse complement strand
CCGAATGCATGCCTTTTTTGAGCCCCAACGGGGCATCCCAATTCCAGCCCAGGGCAACGCCCTGGGTTCAATCCCACCGCAAATCGAGCCCTGAAAGGGCGTACCAAACGATGGCTCAATCCCTTGCACGTTTACCTCATTCCCTTCGTGTCTGGCACATAACATCGAACCGTCCTGGAACACCACCGCATCTCATGGGATAACCAATACGTACGGGATTTGCTGCCGTTCCGCTGGACCGGGAAAGTCAGCGCAGATCGGCCTGTCGAAAGGCGCTCAGCTTGCTGGCGCTCCGGACGTAGAGGGTCCCATCCACGATGGCCGGGGTGGCAAAGATTTCCTCACCCAGGGCATTGCGTGCCAGGACCTCCGGGACATCCCCGTTACGCAGCACCAATACGGTGCCGCTCTGGGTGGCAATATAAATCCGTCCGTCGGCTCCGACCGCCGACGAGTAATAGTCTCCCGGAACCCCCACCCGGACATCCTGATACAGCGTTTTCCCGGTCCCGGCCTCATACGCCGACGCCAGTCCGCCATTCTTCATGGTGAACAGACGGCCCTCGTAAAACAACGGCGACGAGACGTACGGCAGGCTCCGGGTGACCCGCCATGCCACGTGCGACGGGCTGATGTCGCCATGCCCTCCCGGACGGACGGCAAACACAGAGTTCCCGGCTTTCGCGAACATCTGCCGCATGGCTTCCCATTCCTCCAGAGTGACCACGCCATCCTTGTTGAGGTCCATCTGGGTGAAGCGTTGTTTCACCGGATCGTCCGGGAGTTCGTCCACCACCAGACGCCCATCTTGATTGGCGTCATACTTGGCGGCGGCTTCGGTAAACGGCTCCATCGTCACCCGATCCTCTGCGTCACCCCCGACATTCCAACTGGCGCTGAACAACATCCCGCCGCCGGCCGTTGGTGAGCTGGTGGCCACCCGGGAGGTGCCGCTGACCGTCCAGTTCTCGGCCCCGGTGGTTGGATTATACGACTTGAGCCAGA
The DNA here is from genome assembly GCA_903864375.1 of uncultured Verrucomicrobiota bacterium. Classification (GTDB taxonomy): domain Bacteria; phylum Verrucomicrobiota; class Verrucomicrobiia; order Limisphaerales; family UBA9464; genus CAILNN01. The sequence goes on along the minus strand of CAIPFS010000483.1, from coordinate 2,128 downwards.
TCGACCCGGGAACGATCAACTCGTCCACGCCGTCGTGATGCCAAAGAAATGGCGTGGCAAAGCTGCGTCGGAATTCGGGACGCTCCACCCGCCACGCCACGGCACCGGTATCCCGGCGAAGCGCCAGCAGATGCGAGCCGGTGTCCTGGTCGCGGGCCAGAATCACCAACTCACCGGCCAGGATAGGGGAAGCGGAGGTGCCAAATTCCACCACCGGTGCGGGAAGAGGATGGTTCCAGACCTCGTTCCCTTTGAAGTCGTAGGCCAGGACTCCGAAGGAACCAAAGTAGGCATAGACCCGTGTCCCATCCGTGGCGGGGGTGGGAGTGGCCGGATTCGCCAATCGATGAGTCGGTTCCAATCGGCTCGCCGGGGCTGGACGTCGCCAGAGCAACGCTCCCTTGAGACGATCATAACAGAGCGTTTCCAGGGTTTCGCCGCTGCGTCCGGTCAGAAAAAGCCGGTCGCCCCAGATGACGGGGGACGAGTTCCCCGACGGGGCTTCAATCTGCCATTGGAGGTTGGTCTCGGCCCCAAAGACGACGGGCGGATGTCCCGTCCCGATGGCCGATCCGCCTTCACCCCGGAATTGGGGCCATCGCGCCACATCCGGTCCATCGGCCATCAGAACAAGGGGAAGGAGGGCACCCACAAGTGCCTGCCCAAAACGGGGTCGACCGGCGCGCAAAGGGATGGAGGACATGGATTCGTTTTTTTTCAGCTTCATCCCTCCCAGCCGAAAGCCAAGAAGGATTCCAGTGGTGGTTCTACAACGGAGGGCGGGTGGCAGGGGGTGCTAAGACCATGGCTCGCTCCGGAACCTATCCGGGTTTAGTTGGGAATGATTGGTCCATGAAAAAGAAACAGTGACCGTTTGATTTTCGTGGATCTTCGGACGGGGATGCCGGGCTACCGAGGGCAACGGGATCACCGGACCTTCCCATTGGACTCCCGATTGGGTCGGTGGTAGAGAATCCCTAATGAATCCCATTCGTTTTCCCCGGGAATCGTCGTGATGAATGTTTCAGACTTCAAGGGTCGGTACAGTTCCAACTGGCGCGATGCGTACCCTCGTGCGCGAGGTCGGGTCGTGCCATACCTGCCCGGGTATTCCAAAGACGAATCCGAAGCTTTTGTCGAAGCCGAATGTTGACCCTGGCGTCATTACTCCTGGCTCGACGCATTGCTGGAGCAGCGCAATGGAATTTGGGAAGTCAAGTGGTTCCAGATGATTCACAGCATGTGATGTCCTATGGGATGGATTCCCCATCCCCAATCATGAATTAAGGCCGAGAGGACAAACTCAATCCACGGGCTATTAGCCTCGCGAACTCGTTCCCCAGCGACAACCCCGAATTCCGCCATGTCCCATCCCGCCCCACCGCCTTCCCCAGGCCCCGCCCGCTGGTTGTACCTGGACCACCTGCGTGCCGCGCTCGTCATCCTCGTGGTGGTGTTGCACGCCGCCGTCACCTACAGCGGATTGGGTGGCTGGTATTACAAGGAACCGGCCGAACTCCTATTCCCAGAGTTCCTTGGCTTCGCCTGGTTCGAGTCGCACCTCCAGGCCTTTTTCATGGGGTTGTTGTTTCTGATGGCCGGATTCTTTGTCCCCGAGGCCTTTGACAGGAAAGGAGCCTCCCGATTTCTTCGCGACCGCTGGTTTCGTCTCGGCTGGCCCAGCCTCTTCTACGTGTTCGTGATTCACCCGCTGGTCACCTTTGTGCTGCAGCCGATTTACCGTGGCGATGGACAACGACCTTCCTTTGCCGAGCATTATGGACACTTTTTGGATCAATGGAGATTTTTATCCGGTTCCGGGCCGCTATGGTTCGCCATCGCCCTGTTCCTTTTTTCCGCTGCGTACGCGGGGATACGACTCCTCCGAGGCCATCTGTCTCTCCCATCGAACAAGGCACCGCTCCCCGGTCACGGCATCGTCCTCCTCTACATCGGTGGGGTGGGACTCGTCACTGCCCTCGTTCGCGTCGTACAACCGATAGGCACGGAAATCCTGAACATGCAGCTGTGCTTCTTTTCCCAATACATCGCCTTGTTTTGTGTCGGGATTCAGGCTCGTCGGAGAGATTGGCTCGCCCGGTTGCCCACCCGCTTCGGCCTTCAATGG
>CAIPFS010000482.1 GCA_903864375.1 uncultured Verrucomicrobiota bacterium | reverse complement strand
GCCATCACCCAGGAGTTTGCCGCCGAGGCAAAGCTGCGGTTTGACGACGCTGAGAAATTCAAGCTGGCCAACGGATTCGTCAGTCTCGGGGGTGCTTACGAGGAGCCCGAGGATCCGCGTCAGGCGGCCGTGTCGAAGGTGGCCCGCAATGTGTTGACCCGGTTGCATTTGCAGGTCAATCAGACCATCCAGTTCTACCGGACCCAGCAGGGCGGCGGCGCGCCGGTCCGGGTTTATCTTTGTGGTGGCGGGTCCGGCATGGCCTATGCCGCTGAATTTTTCCAGGAAAAGCTCGGTTTGCCGGTTGAGTTCTTCAATCCCTTCCGAAACGTCGAAATCGATCCCACGGTTCCGGTCCAGGATTTGGAGAAGGTCGCGCAATGTTTTGGAGAGGTGGTCGGTTTGGGGCTGCGCGCCGTCGCCCGCTGTCCGGTTGAATTCAACCTGATGCCGAAAACCTCCCTGGCTCGCCAGGAGTTTTCTGCCAAGAAGCCGTACCTCCTGGCCGCGTCTTATGCGCTGGCCGCGGGAGTCGGGGCCGCGGGACTGCTCTTCGCCAAGGTGGGTGATGTCTACCAACAGGCCACCGCAAAAATCGGTGAACAGCTGACACCCCTGGAAACCAAAAAGACCCAGTTGGAGTCCGAACAGGCCAAGCTCAACAAGGCTGCCAGTGAAGCCAATCAATTGGGCGAGTGGTTGGACAACCGCAGCTACTGGCCCGCCATTCTAACCTCCCTGCGTCATTCCATGCAGGCCGTCGAGGAAAACATGCGCCAGAAGCATGGCGTGCCGGTCGGAGTCTGGGTGGACATCCTTCTCTCCACGGAACCGACGGTGAATGTGGCTGCGGCCGAAGAAGATAGTGCTCCCAAGAGCTACTTCATGAGCCCGGAAATGATGAAGCGCTACCGCCTCGGACCTTATGCCTTGGGCGCTCAGGGGGCCGGAGGCGCCGATGCCACAGCCACGCCTTCTCCGGATGCTGCTCCCGCCACACCGGCGGAGAAGCCAAAGCCCGCGGGTTCCACCAACGAACTCAGCACCCTCCGACTGACCATTCGCGCGGTGAACTTGAAGCAGAAGGAACGCAACGCCGAGATTCCCTATGAGTTGGTCAAGGAGCTCAAGGCCGACCCGCTCTTCGATGCCACCGAAACCCAGTTGAATGGAAATTTGGAGACGGTCGACGATGCCACACCGACCTTCACTTTCCCCATCAGCTTGAAACTGAAGCGTCCCATCAAGCTCTGATATGGACTGGATCAAACGCAATTTATTGTTCGTTGTCGGCCTGGCCGTCGCCGGTCTGTTCCTTCTGGCCGCAGGCTTCTACCTGTACCAGTCCTGGGATGGAGCCCAAACCGCTTATGCCGAACTTCAGACCAAGACATCGGCTCTGGACACCATCGTCTCTGCCGATCCGTTCCCGAATCCCGAAAACCTGAAGCAGGTCAAAGAGGAACAACAGCGGGTTGAGGAATTCAAGAAAGTCGCCCGGAGTCGGTTCGGAGCTCAAACGAAACCTGAAGGGTTGGACAATGCGTCGTTTAAGGGACTCCTTGAAAGCCGCCTGGCCGGATTGGTTCGCGATGCCGAAAAAACCGGTGTCAAACTGCCGGACAAATATGACTTCACCTTCGGCGAACAGCGAAAGGTGCTTCAGATTCCCGACAAGGCCCTCGTTCCGCTGGTATTGCATCTGGAGGACGTGACGGATCTCTGTCGTATCCTGTACGCCGCCCGGGTCCATTCGTTGGTCTCCATCAAGCGGACCACCGTTGGAACCAATGACTCCAACTCCTCCACTGATTTCCTCCTCTCAAAGAAGGTGACGACCAATGCCGTCACGGGTGCGGCCCTCTTCCCCTATGAAGTTGCCTTCCAAGGGTTCAGTTCCGAGCTGGCAGCCGTCCTGGCCGGATTGCGGGATGCGCCCGCCTCTTACAACATCAAGACGGTGAATGTGGAACGGGGAGTGGCTTCGGAGAACAGCCCGTCCTCGGTACCAATGGCGGCGGTCGGACTGCCCAACGGTTACAACCCGGCCACCGCGGCACGGTATGGGGCAGGTCCGTATGCCCGCATGCAGCAACCGATTGTGGCCGCAGCTCCGACCCGACCGAATGAACCGGTTCTGGAACCCAAATTGCTCCGAGTGACCATTGGACTCGATATCATCAAGTTGACCACACCCGCAGCCACCCCAGGAACCAACGCCGTTTCCGCGGCAGCTGCCCCAAACTCCCGCCAGTAATCACGGTTCGGAATGAAATTTCTCACCAAACATTACGAAAAGCTCGTCCTAGGAGCGGTTCTGCTCATCGTCGCCATCGGCTCCCTCCTGATGGCGTTCCATGTGCAGGAAGTCCGACAGGCCCTGGACGAACAGTTGGAGAAGAAAGTTTCCGGAAAGAAGAAGCCCCTCAAACCGATCGATTTGGCGGTGGGTTCAGCCGCTTTGACCCGCCTCGGTAAGACGGATTCCATCGAATTGTCCGGAAGTCACAATACCTTCAATCCTGTCACCTGGATGAAGGACAAAACCGGTAACATGAATCCGGTAACCGATTCCTCGGGGGCGGTCGGATTGGTTTACGTCAAGGCCACACCCTTGCCGCTCGAAATCAATTACGTCGGGCCAGTGGGTGCAGATGGGCAATTTCGTTATCAGTTTGAAGTGACGAAGGCTTACGACAAGCAGCCGTCCAAGCGGCGTATGACCACCGTTTCCCTCAATGTCGGCAGCAAGAATGACCTGTTTCTTCTCCGCGATATCAAAGGTCCGAAGGATACCGCACCGGAAGTGGTCATTGCTCTCATCGACGGCGATGAAATCATCAATTTATCCACCAACAAGCCGTACTCCAAGACGATGGCATGGGCCGCTGACCTGGATTACCGATGGGACAAGAAGTCCTTCACCGGAAAACGGACGGGTGATTCTCTGAATCTTGGCAATGTGACTTACAAGATTGTTGCCATTGATAAAGATGAGGTCGTAGTCTCGGCCCCCAACTCCTTGCGTTCTGTCATCAAGCTAAACCCTGCGCCTTGACCTGAGCTGTCCCAGATTCAACCGATTTGATTTCCCATGACCAAAGCGTCCAACTTCATCCGCGTACTCCTGGCTTGCGGCTCCATCCAGGTTGCCCTTGGCCAGACGTCCAATCCGCTCGCCGAGGAGCAGGTTCGCCGCCAGGAGAAGGCAGTGGTACTCCGCAACACCCTCAAGTCGGCCCATGTCGCCACGGATCAGCGGGATTTGAATTCCGCCGCCAAGCTTTACGAGGAAGCGTGGCTCCTCTCCGACGAATTGGGCAGCGCTGTGGACGTCGAAGCGGAGCGAAGCGACGCCGCCAACGGACTGTCCGAATCGAGGCTGGCCCTTGCCATCGCTGCCCAGCGCGCGGGTGACTTCCGCGAAGCCAATCTCCAGGTCAATCGCTCCCTGCGCGCCAACCCCGGCAATAGCCGCGCCCGCGCATTCAAGGCCGATAATGACAAGCGCCTGGCGGATGTGGCCAATCGTCTTCCCAGTGAAGACGCACTGTCCAAGTTGGAGCAAAACCGGACCAACGTCGCCCGGATCGCCACGGACGTGAATGACGGTGTGGTGCTCTACCAGATGGGTAAACTCGATGAGGCCGAGGCGGTTTTCAAAAAGGCCCTCAAGGAAAACCCCGATCAAACGGTCCCTTTCTACTACCTCAACCTGATCAAGGAACGTCGTTTTGTCCGGGCTGACAAAATGCGGATGATCACCAACAAGGATCGTCTGGTGGAGGTCGAACAGAAATGGGCAACTCCTGTTTCGAAGCTTTCCAATGTCAACCCGTTTGCCCGGACCAACCTCATCAATACCAGCCCGAGCCGTCAGGCGATTCGCAGCAAGCTGGACCATATCCGTCTGAACGAGGTCAAGTTCGACGCCCTCCCCCTCTCCGAAGTCATCAAGTATCTGGACGAACAGGCTCGGGCTCGCGATACCGAAAAGCGCGGCATCAATTTTGCCGTCTATTCAACCATCGATTCCGCCCAACCCCAGCAGGGATTTTCCATCGACCCGACGACCGGTCAGCCGGTGGCAGCAGCGCCTGCTGAGCCGGTGGATTTGAATTCGGTCATCATTCGTCTGACACCGGGGCTTCGCGATGTCCGTTTGATTGATGTGATCGATGCTGTCTCCAAGGCCGCTGAACGCCCCTTGAAGTACTCCATTGAGGACTACGCCGTCGTCTTCACGCAAAAACTGCCGGAGCCAACCCAACTCTTCTCCCGCGAATACAAGGTTGACCCCAACACGTTCCTTCAAGGTCTTGAAAGTGTCGCCGGTATCTCCATCGTGGATCAAATTGGCGGCAGCTCCAGCGGCGGTGGTGGTGGCGGCCGTGGCGGTGGTGGCGGCGGTGGCGGCAGCGGCGGTGGCAGCAGCGGCGGTGGAGGTGTCTTTGCCATTCCCCGCATTGAAGTGGCCGGCACGACAACCGGTGGCGGCGGCGGTGGTGGTGGCGG
>CAIPFS010000481.1 GCA_903864375.1 uncultured Verrucomicrobiota bacterium | reverse complement strand
GGACAAGGGACGGGAGCAACGACACCCAGATTCGGATCATACGCGGTTGGGAGGCCATGGAAAAAAAAGATCAGGGGTAGACCGTGATGAAGGCCGCCGGTCAGGGGACTTTGACCTTGGAAAGAAGGGCGGAAATGAGTTGGTCGGTATGGACCTCCTCGGCCTCCGCTTCGTACGTCAACAAAAGCCGGTGTCGCAGCACATCGGGTGCAATGCGTTTCACGTCGTCGGGGGTGACGTGGCCGCGACCTTCGAGCAGGGCACAACCGCGTGCCGCCAGCAGGAGATTGATGGTGGCCCTGGGGCTTGCTCCAATGCGAATCAGGCGCTTGAGATCCTGAATCGGGCCAGCGCCCTGAACGGCCTCCCGGGTCGCAACGACCAGTCGGACGATGTAATCCCGAACGAGGGGGTCGACGTGGATCTGGTCAATCAGACCTTGATATTCGATCAGCTCTGCGGGAGTCACAACCGAGGTCAGACTGAAATCCGGCTTGGTGGTTCCCATCCGTTCCAGGATTTGAAGTTCTTCGCTGGCAGTGGGATAGCCGACAATCACCTTGAGCATGAACCGATCCATCTGGGCCTCTGGAAGGGGATAGGTTCCTTCCTGTTCAATCGGGTTTTGGGTGGCCAGCACCAAAAAAGGGTCCGGCAACGCCCACGTCTGGTCGCCAATGGTGACCTGACGTTCCTGCATGGCCTCCAGCAAGGCGGATTGGACCTTGCTCGGCGCGCGGTTGATCTCGTCAGCCAGGACCAGATTGGCAAAAATTGGTCCGGTCCGGGTGGAGTAGGTTCCCTTGACCGGGTCGTAGACCAAGGTGCCGGTGATGTCACCCGGAAGCAGATCGGGTGTGAATTGCAGCCGGGCAAAGGAGCAATGGGTGGTTCGCGCCAGACAATTCACCGTGGCGGTCTTGGCCAGACCGGGAAGTCCCTCGAGCAGGACATGGCCGCGGGTCACCAGACAAATGAGGAGGCGATGGACCAACTCCTGCTGCCCCACGATCACGCGAGCGATTTCCGTCCGCACCTTGGTGAGGTGCTCGGCAGCCAATTCCAGGCGGCGAAAGGTTTGTTCAGGCACGTTAATGACCATAGGTTAGACTTCTGCTCCGTTGGATGCCAGCCAAAGCCGCAGAACGGGTCAGGTGGCTCTTGGAGCGCGTGCGGAGGCCAGGTGTTCAAACTTCGCCCTTTGGATGGTTATTGGACACCCCGCCTTGACGCTCTGCCGGATGTCCCGTTCCATAGCGGCTCATCGACGACGAGACTGAGACACTAACTACACATGACCACTATCACTGAAATTCTCGCCCGCCAAATTCTTGATTCCCGGGGTAATCCGACGGTTGAGGCGGACGTGGTGCTCGATTGCGGCGTCACCGGCCGTGCCGCTGTTCCGAGTGGGGCCAGCACCGGCGAGCACGAAGCCATCGAATTGCGGGATGGCAACAAGGACCGATATCTGGGTAAAGGGGTGACCAAGGCCGTGCAGCACATCATCGGGACTATCGCCCCGGCCCTGGAAGGGATGGATGCGCTGGATCAGTTGAACATCGATCATGCGATGCTCGAACTCGACGGGACCGAGACCAAGTCCCATCTGGGGGCCAACGCCATCCTTGCGGTTTCACTTGCCACGGCCAAGGCAGCCTCTGCGGCCCTCGGTCAGCCGCTGTTCAAGTATCTGGGTGGCCCCAACGCCAAGGTATTGCCCGTTCCGATGGCCAACGTGATCAACGGCGGCGCGCATTCGGATGCTCCGATTGATTTTCAAGAGTTCATGATCATGCCCCATGGACTCCCCAATTTCAGCGAAGGCCTCCGCGCCATCACCGAGATTTTCCATGCGTTGAAATCCGTCCTCAAAAAGAAGGGCCTGAGCACCGCCGTCGGTGACGAAGGCGGCTTTGCTCCGCGGTTGGACAGCGCCGAGGCGGCTCTGGATGTGATTTTGCAGGCGGTGGAGAATGCTGGCTATCAGGCGAACAAGGACATTTTCCTCGCCCTGGATGTTGCGAGTTCTGAGTTTTATAATGGCAACGGCACCTACACCTTCAAAAAGAGCTCCGGCAAGACCCTGACGGGAGATGAGTTGGTCCAATTCTACGTCGATCTTTGCGCAAAATATCCGATCGTCAGCATTGAGGACGGCTG